>CAYGTM010000088.1:0-8091 GCA_964352795.1 uncultured Phycisphaera sp. | reverse complement strand
AGCTTGGGGCCTGCGGCGGCCGCATCCCAGCCCTGGGTCAGTTCGAGGCCCTGGAGGCGGTTGTGCAGGACGTGGAAGGCCATCGGCCTGACCACGACCGCGACGTGCTTGCCCTTGCCGTTGAGCTTGTCCAAGCCGCGAGCCAGGGCGCTCAGGAGGCGCAGTTCCGCGTCGGCGAAGGACTCGCCCTGAGGGGCGACCACCGAGGTTGGGTCTTCCTTCCACTGCTTGAAGGCACCCGGGAAGCGGTCCTGGAGTTGCTCCATACGCTGGCCTTCCCACAGGCCCAGGTCGATCTCGCGGAGATCGTCGATGATCCGGGCCTTCTTGTCGAGCAACTTGCCGATGTGGTGGGCGGCCTGGCTCGAGGCCTCGTCGGGGCTGGTCAGGATGCCGGTGATGGTGGACAGGTCGTGGTCCCGCATGGCGGCGGTGAGTTCCTCACCCCAGGCCTTGCAGGCGGGCAGATCGCAATCTCCGCCCAGACGCGAGGCCTCGTCCCATTCGGTCCGAGAGCACCGCACGAGCAGGATGTCAACTTCAAGAGGCGTGGCCATGCATTCCTCGCAGCGACGGTGGGTGGTCGGGGCACGCGCCCATCTCGCCCGCCGTCTGGTCCCGGTCGCAACACCGGGAACCCAAACTGTACCGGGTCGATACGTCCGACTCGGCCTGAAAGCATCGCATTCCTGGCGATTCGTGATCGGGGATAGCGATGCCTACGACCGGATAACCATCGCCGGACCCGTTTTGATCGTTATGACCCCTGCCTTGCCCCGCGCATGTGGGTAATCACTGACGCACGATCGTTGGGGGAAACCTTGAAGACGGCAGAGGCCGCCGCGAGCACGTCGGCCCCGGCTTCGAGCAGATCGGGGGCCTGTTTCGGTCCCACGCCACCGTCGACCTCAATCCGGGTGGTTACGGGCACGCGCCGGCGGACGTGGCGGACTTTGTCCAGGGCGGCGGGGTCGAAGGCCTGGCCCGCGAAACCGGCCCGGATGGCCATGACCAGCACGAGATCGACATGGGGAAGCAGGGCGTCGGCCTTCTCGATGGGCGTCGGGCCGTCGATGGCGATGCCCACGGACAGGCCCAGCCCGCGCACCTTGTCGAAGAGGGCCCGAGCGTCATTGCCGTCCAGGGCTTCGATGTGGAAGGTCAGATGGCCCGCCCCGGCCTTGGCAAAGGGCTCGGCAAACAGGTCGGGCCGCTCGATCATCAGGTGGGCGTCGAAGAAGGCGTCGGGCAAGTCGGCCTTGAGGGAGGCCAGCATGTCGACGCCAAGGGCCAGGTTTGGCACGAGGTGGCCATCCATGACGTCGTAGTGCAGCAGGTCGCCGCCGGCGTCGAGGGCGCTTCGGCATTCCTCTCCCAGGCGGGCGTAGTTGGCCGCCAGGATGGACGGCGCGACCAGGGGCAGCCGCTCGGGCTGGGTCAGGGGATTGGTGATGGCTGTCGATTCCTTGCGTGCGGCTTGGCTTGACATATGTGGATCGTAATCCCCTCGCGGGGCTCTACCATCGGTGGCATGACCACCGATCATTTCTGAATCAGTATTGAGAGAGGACCCGACCACTCATGACGACCTCCCCAGCCGCCGTGAGCACGCTCGAAGACATCCGACCCGCCGTGGAGGCCGCCGGCCAGGGCCATTTGCTGGCGTTTGCCGGTTCGCTTTCTCCGGGCGAGAAGGCCCAGTTCGCGCGCGAGCTGGCGGCCATCGATTGGCAGGCGATTCCCGGCATCATCAAACGCTACGGGCAATCGGGCGCGGCCGAGGAACTTGGTGATCTGGAGCCCCCGATGGTGTGCTGCGCCGACGGCACGGCCGGCGACCACCGGATCGACCGCGAGGAGGCCCGAACGGCTGGACTTGAACTGGTCAAGGCGGGCAAGGTCGCCGCCCTTACGGTGGCCGGCGGGCAGGGCACGCGGCTGGGCTTCGACGGGCCCAAGGGCACACTGCCGATCGGACCGGCCAGCGGTCGCACGCTGTTCGAGGTGTTCGCCGATCAGATTTCGGCGGCCAGTGCGTGGGCGGGGCGGCCGATAGCGTGGCTCATCATGACCAGCCCGCAGAACCACGGTCAGACGCTTGCGTTCTTCGAGGAGCGCGACTGGCTGGGGCTCGAACGTGAACAACTCCGGTTCTTCCAGCAGGGCGTGATGCCGAGCTTCTGCCCGAACACCGGGCGTTTGCTGCTGGCGGGCATGGGGCACCTGGCGACCAACCCCGATGGGCATGGGGGCGTGGTGCGGGCGCTCGCGCGCGGCGGCGAGTTTGATCGGCTGGAGCGCGAGGGCGTGGAGCACCTGAGTTACTTCCAGGTCGATAATCCGCTGGTGCCGCCGCTGGATCCGGTGTTTTTGGGCGCGCACGCGGGCGCTGGCGGGGCGGCCAGTTCGGGGCAGTTCTCGAGCAAGATGGTGGCCAAGGCCTCGCCCGTGGAAAAGGTGGGCGTGTTCGCGCGGTCGAAGGGATGCACGCGGGTGGTCGAGTATTCGGACTTGCCCGAGGCGCTGGCCGGCGCGAGGAGCGACGCCGGACGGCTGCGGTTCGAGGCGGGGTCGGTGGCCATCCACGCGGCTTCGGTCGCGTTCCTGCGCTCGATCGACGAGGCGGGCGAGGCGGCGTTGCCGTTCCACCGAGCGTTCAAGAAGGTGCCTCACCTGGACGCCACGACGAGGAAGATGGTCGAGCCGGGCGAGCCCAACGCGGTCAAGCTGGAGCGGTTCGTGTTCGACGCGATCCCCATCGCCGAGCATTCGCTGGTGATGCGGGTGGCGCGCGAGCGTGAGTTCGCGCCCACGAAGAACCCGACGGGCGTGGACAGCGTGGAGAGCGCGCGCGTGATGCAGAGCCGCCGGGCCGAAGCGTGGCTGCGCGACCGCGGGCTCGACGCGCCGTCGGGCTGCACGCTGGAACTTTCTGGCGCTGCGGCGTGGGCCGACGCGGCGGGTCTGGACCACACCCCCAGCACGATGCCCGAGTCGGGGCAGGGCGTTGTGCTCTGATGGCGCAGGGCGGCTACCGGGGATCGGCCCTCAAACTGGCGAGCGCGCTCGAAGAGCGCACGAAGCGGGAGACGCTGGCGGGGACGATTCCGGCGTTGATCGCGCATCCAGACTGGGAAGAGCCCGCGCCGCTGGTGTTGTGGATGCACGGGCGCACGAGCCGCAAGGAGATCGACTCTGGGCGGTACCTGCGGCTGATCCGAGCGGGTATCTCGGTGTGCGCGATCGATCTGCCGGGGCATGGGGATCGGGCGAACGAGGCGTTGCAGAGCGCCCAGGGCACGGTGGACATGCTGGCCGCGGCGCAACCGGAAGTCGATATCGCGATGGACGCGCTGTTGCATGGGCCACACGCGGGCGTGTTCGAGAAGTCCCGGCTTGGCATCGGCGGCATCTCGGCAGGTGGCATGGTGGCGCTGCGGCGGCTCTGCGAGCCGCACGAGTTCTCGTGCGCGGCGGTCGAGGCCACGAGCGGATGGCTCGAAGGGCTGTACTTTCCCGAGGACGGCACGCAAACGCGGTGGCCGGTCGATCACGCGAGCGAGGCGGTGGAGGCGATTGATCCGATGCGGCACTTGGATGGCTTCGAGCCTCTGCCCCTGATGGCGATGCATAGCGAGGCGGACGAGCTCGTGCCCTTCGCGGTGCAAGCGAGGTTCATCGAGCGCCTTCGCGAGCACTATGCAGCAAGTGGCGCCGATCCGGGGATGATCGAGTTGGTGACCTGGCCGCAAACGGGGGCTCCTCAGGAGCATCTGGGGTTCGGGCGTGTGGCGCACGAGGCCAAGAACATGCAGGTCGGCTTCTTCAAAACCCACCTGTTGGGCGCGAGCGAATGAAACTGAATCCCTTTCATGGCCTGCCCAACCCGCGGGAAGTGTGGGCGTGGGGCATGTTCGATTTTGCCAACCAGAGCTTCACGCTGCTGATCATCACGCTGCTGTTCAGCGTGTATGTGACGCGGGTGGTGGTGCCCCAGCCGGTGCTCGATCCAGCGATTGAAGCGCAGATCGAGCAGATCAACGACAACACGCTGGCGAAGGCCGACGCGCCACGGGAGGTGCAAGAGGCGTACGACCGGGTCGAGGCCGCCCAGGCCAAGGGCAAGTTCGTGTGGTCGATCCTGCAGGGATCGTCGCTGCTGGTCGTGGTGGCGGTGAGCCCGTTCATCGGCGCGTGGGGGGATATTCGCGGGAAACGCAAGCTGATCCTGATGGGCACGGGCGTGGCGTGCGGCGTGCTGACGTGTACGCTGGGGTTTGTCGGGCCGGGCATGGTGATCCTGGCGGCGGCGCTCTATATCCCGGCGAATATCTGCTATCAGGTGGGCGAAAACTTCCTGGCGTCGTTCTTGCCCGACGTATCGTCTCGGCGGACCATCGGGCGTGTGAGCGCGATCGGGTGGACGATGGGCTACATCGGCGCCTTGCTGCTGCTGGTCATCGTCGTGACCCTGATGCTGGCGCTAGGGCTCAAGGACGCCGGGCAGTGGCGCGTGTTCTTCGTGTTCGCGGGCGCGTGGTTCCTGCTTGGCATCATCGCGCCCGGGGTGCTCCTGCGGCGCGACCAGCGACCGGCGATCGACACCCTTGACCCACTACGCGAGGCGGCGCGCCGCGTGCGCAAGTCGCTGGCCGGCGCGGGCGAGTTCGGGCAGCTCCGAAGGTTCCTGGTCGCGTTTTTGGTGTATGGGTTCGGCGTGCAGACGTTCATCGCGTTCGCGGCGATCATCGCGGGCGACTTCGGATTCACCGACGTGCTGCTGGTGGCCTTCACCGCGCAACTCACGATCACGGCGGGCATCGCGGCGGTGGTGACCAGCGCGTTCCAGGATCGTGTGGGCGCGAAGGTGACGGTGCTGGTGTACCTGGGCGTGTGGGTGGCCAGTTGCCTGGCGATGGCGGCGATGAGCATCATCTGGCCGCACGGCGGGCCGCAGTGGCCCGTGTGGGTCGTGGGCAACGGGCTGGGCTTCGGGCTGGGCGGCATCGGGACGGCCTCGCGCTCGATGGTGGGCCGCCTGACGCCAAGCCACCGCACG
The DNA here is from genome assembly GCA_964352795.1 of uncultured Phycisphaera sp. GTDB lineage: Bacteria > Planctomycetota > Phycisphaerae > Phycisphaerales > UBA1924 > JAHCJI01. The sequence continues at coordinate 3,032 of CAYGTM010000088.1, read as the reverse complement.
GCCGAGTTCTTCGGGCTCTGGGGCATGGTGTATAAGTTTGCCGGGGCCATCGGCGTGCTGGGGTTTGGCGCGGTCGCGCGGTATGCGGGCGAGACGGCCTCGCTGCTCCTGCTGGCGGGGTTTTTCGCCGGCGGGCTGCTGCTGGTGCTGAGAGTGGGCGAGACAGGCGGCGTTCGGCAGGCTCGACGGGCCGAGCGGAGGTTCGCCGTCGAGACGGGAAGATCGGCCGCCATAGGGGAAATTGGGTAATCCGGCACAGCCGTTGTCTTGCTATGCTGGCGTGATGAACAAACCCCTGTGCTCCGTCGTTCGACGCGCCCTGACGGCCGGCTTGGCTTTGATGGTCAGCACGTCGGCCCTGGCCCAGCCCACCAACCAGTCCACGAGTGACTCGCCGCTGGCCGACCGGCCCAACGGCCCGAGGCGGGCCGAGCCCGGGCGTTTCGCGCTGGTGGGCGGCATGGTCCATGCCCGACCTGGCGAGGAAGCCTTCGTCGGCACGGTGTACATCGAGAACGGGCGGATCACGCTTGTTTCCCGTGATGGGGGCGAGCCGCCGGCGGGGTTTGCGATTGTCGACGCCGATGGGTTGCACTTGTATCCGGCATTCGTGGAGGCGTACTACGAGGTCGATGCGCCATCGCCCGGCAAACCCGGAGCGCCCGGGGTGCATTGGAGTTCGCTGGTCACCCCGCGGCGGTCGGCGCTGGATGCCGAATGGCCGGACTCGGGATCGCGCGAGGGGCTGCGGAAGCTGGGGTTCGGCGTGGCCGGTATCGCGCCGCAGCGGGGCATCTTCCGCGGGTCGAACGCCGTGATCTCGCTGGCCGAGCCCGATAACGACATGAGCGGGCATCGCCCGATGGTGCTGCGCGAGAGCGTGGGGCATGTGCTGGCCTTCGAGAGCAGCGGCTGGGGCTCACGCGAGTATCCGACGAGCCAGATGGGCTCGATCGCGCTCGTTCGCCAGACGTTGCTCGACGCGAAGTGGCAGTCGAGCCAGGATGGGACGGCACCCAACGCGCTCACACCGCTCGAAGATTCGAGCATCGCGTTGTGGTTCGACGTGCCGGGCGAACTCGAGGCGTTGCGCGGCATCTCGATGGCGCGCGAGTTCGATCGTGCCGTGGTGATCGTGGGCAGCGGGAGTGAGTATCAACGGCTGGATGCCCTCAAGGAAGATGCCGAGGATGGTGACTTGACGCTCGTCGTGCCGTTGCGATTCCCCAAGGCTCCGGGCGTGAAGGCGCTGGCCGACACCGAAGCCATCGACCTGAACACGCTAATGGAATGGGAGCAGGCCCCGACCAACCCGCGTCGGTTGCAAGAGGCGGGCCTCGACATCGTGCTGACCAGCAGCAAGATTCCCGACGGCATCGGCGGGCGCAAGGACTTCCACAAGCTGCTGCGCACCGCCATAGAGCACGGGCTGGACGAGGGCGACGCCCTGGCGGCGCTGACGACAAGGCCTGCCATGTTGCTCGGTGTTTCCGATGATGTCGGCACGATCGAGCCGGGCAAGCTGGGCAATGTCATTGTCGCCAGCGGGCCCATCTTTGAGGAAAAGACCAAGATTCTGGACGTGTGGGTCGAGGGGCGGCGGCACGAGGTTTCCCAACCCGAAGCCGAAACCCTCGAAGGCTCGTGGGAACTGACGCTGGCGGGGCGGTTCCGGCTGGATTTGGCCATCGATGGGAAGGGCAAGGGCACCATCACCGATCCGGGCGTCGAGATGGCCGAGGGCGAGAAGGTTCCGAGCGCCAAGGCCGTGATCGAGCGTTCGCTCGGCACATTGACGGTGCTTTTCGACCACGAGCCCTTCGGCATGCCGGGCGTGTTCACGCTGACGGGCGTGGTTCGTGGTGACGAGATCGTGGGCGCGGGGGCGCGGCCGGATGGGGTTGCGTTCGAGTTTGTCGGGGAGAGGGTTGAGCGCGAAGGGCTCGAAGGCCGCGAGGAGGAGAAGAAGGAAGAAGAGGAAGATGATGGGGATGGGCCGCCCGAGGATCTTGGGGGGTATCCGTTTGGCGCGTATTCGGTGGCCGAGATTCCCGAGCAGGGCGTCGTGGTTATTACGAACGCAACCATCTGGACCGTCGGCGACCGTGGCATCATCGAGAACGGATGGATCGCGTTCAGCAATGGGAAGATCGACGCGATCGGCCAGGGCGCGGCGCCCAACCGTCGCGGCGCGATGGTGATCGATGCCAAGGGCAAACACGTCACGCCCGGGCTCATCGACGCCCACAGCCACACCGGCACTTGGAGCGGCGGCACCAACGAGAGCGGGCAGGCCGTGACCGCCGAGGTGCGCATGGGCGACACGACCGACCCCAACCCCGTGAACTGGTATCGCCAGCTCGCCGGCGGGGTGACGACGGTGAACACGCTGCACGGGTCGGCCAACCCCATCGGCGGGCAGAACGTGATCCAGAAGGTCCGCTGGGGTTCGGTGCATCCTTCCGACATGCACTTCGAGGGCGCCAAGCCCGGCATCAAGTTCGCGCTGGGCGAGAACGTCAAGCAGAGCAACTGGGGCGACGGATTCACCACGCGCTATCCGCAAACGCGCATGGGCGTGGAGACGCTGATCCGCGATCGATTCATCGCCGCGAAGGAATACGCCGCCAACGGCATGAAGACCGCCAATGGGCGCACCGATACGGAACTCGAAGCGCTTGCCGAGATTCTGGCCGGTGAGCGGTTGATCCACTGCCACAGCTACCGGCAGGACGAGATTTTGATGCTGTGCCGCGTGGCCGAGGAGTTTGGCTTCAAGATTGGCACCTTCCAGCATGGGTTGGAATGCTACAAGGTGGCCGAGGCGGTGAAGGCGCACGCGATCGGCGCGAGCATCTTCAGCGATTGGTGGGCGTACAAGGTCGAGGTGCAGGACGCCATTCCGTACGCGGGACCGATCTTGCATGAGGCGGGCGTGAATGTCAGCTTCAACAGCGACAGCGACGAGCTGGCACGGCGGATGAACGTCGAGGCGGCCAAGGCCGTCAAGTACGGCGGGCTGGCCCCCGAGG
>CAYGTM010000087.1:0-8111 GCA_964352795.1 uncultured Phycisphaera sp. | reverse complement strand
CCCATCGCCACACCTCTAGCGCGAAGAAGCTCACCGTCGACCCGTGGTTCGCCGACCACAAGGGCTGGCAGAAGGAGATCGCCAAGCTGCTCAAGAACGGCTTCAAGCTGGAAGTGGAAGCGTTGATTAATATCGACATCAGCTATGTGACCGAGACGTATGTGCCGGAGAGGTTGGCGGCGGAGGATTGGTTGGATTAGAGCGGCAAGCTTGAGCAACGAGTCCCTCGCGCGAGAGAGGGGAATTGGCGCTCGAACATCCATTCCCCTCGCTCGCGCGAGGGCCTCGTAAGTTTGGTGCTACCGCCAATCGATCACAATCTTCCCAAGCTGCTCCTGGGCCTCCAGCCGCTCGTAGGCCGCGCGACCGTCGCTCGCCTTGAAGACCTGATCCACCACGGGCTTGAGCGCCCCGGCCTTAAACAAACTCGCGACCTCGCGGAACTCGGCGGGGGTGCCCATGGTCGAGCCCAGGATGCGGAGTTGGTTCCAGAAGATGCGGGCCAGGTCGGTGGTGGCGTCGGGGCCTGTTGTGCAGCCGGGGGTGACGTAGGCGCCGCCGCGGGCGAGGCTCTTGATGCAGCTCAGGTGCGTGGCCTTGCCGATGCTGTCGACGGCCATGTCGACGCCGCGTTTGCCGGTCCATGATCGCACGTCGCGCGACCAATCTTCACCGGTATCCAAGACGCCGTGGTCGGCGCCCATTTCGAGGGCCTTGTCGATCTTCCACTGGTGGCGGCTGGTCACGACGACCGGGCAGCCAAAGTGCTTGGCGATCTGCATCGCGCTGGTCGCCACGCCGCCGCCGATGCCGGTGACCAGCACGCTTTGGCCGGCGCGAAGCCCGCCCTTGGTGACCATCATGCTCCATGCCGTGAGTGCGGTCAGGCCGAAGGCGGCGGCCTGCACGGGATCGATGTCGCTCGAATCATCTGGCCCAAGGTCCGCCAGATGCGTGGCCGGGGCATGGAAGAACTGGCTGTGCATCCCGTTGTGGTGCTCGCCGATGAGCTCATAGTCGGGCGCGAGCGTGCTGCCGGGCGGGTCGCTGGGCCGCTCACGCGGCGGCACTTCGACGGCGGCGTTGACGATCACCCGGCGGCCGACCCACGACGTATTGACGCCCTCCCCCACTTCTTCGACGACGGCGCACGCATCGCACCCGCTGACGCGCGGCCACGAGAGGTCGACGCCCGGGATGCCCATGCCCACCCACAGGTCCATGTGGTTCAGAGCGCTGCACAGCGTGCGCAGCTTGGCGTGGCCGGGGGGTGTTGGTTCGAGGTCGGGCCAGTCGGTCTGGTAGTCGATGTTGGGGGCGACGGTCTTGGCTTGTTTGGTGCAGACGAGGGCGTTCATGGGGCAGGGTAGCGCATGAAAAAGCCGCCCTCTCGGGCGGCCCATCACTCACAAATCGCGTGCCTTACTTCTGCACCGTCTTCAACCCCTCGACGTGCTTCATGCCGCGACGGCGGTCGCGCAGGCGGCGCTTCTTGCCCACGCGGTCGCGCAGGAAGTAGAGCTTGGCACGGCGGGCGTCGGCCCGGCGAACGACCTCGAACTTGGCGATCAGCGGGCTGTTCAGCGGCCAGGTACGCTCGATGCCGATGTCGTCCACCACGCGGCGGACGGTGATCGACTCGTTGATGCCCTGGCCCTTGCGGCCGATGAGCACGCCGGTGTAGACCTGGGTGCGCTCGCGCTCGCCCTCGACGATGCGGACATGCACCTGGATGGTGTCGCCGATGTCGAAGCGGGGCACGTCGTTCTTGATGTGCTCCTGGGCGATCGAAGCCAGGAGGGCCTGTTGGCTCTTGGGGTTGGAAAGCGACATCGAGGGCACTCCAGATGGGCAATGGGCTATGGCTGAGATAACCCAATAGGCAGACCCGTCCCAAGATGGGGCGGGTCGAGATATTAGGCCCCCAGGCCACCGCCTGCAAGGGCTTCAGGGCCGTCTGGATCGAGCAGATCGGGCCGCCGCTGCCGAGTCCGGGCCAGCCGTTGCTCGAGCCGCCACCGGGCCACGGCCGCGTGATCGCCCCCCAGCAGTACCTCGGGCACGGCCAAGCCCATCCACTCCCGAGGCCTAGTGTAATGCGGGCAATCCAGCAGCCTGGCACCGGCCGGGATGCCCAGTTTGGCCATCACCTTCGTATCTATCGGGTCGCCGTTCGGGTCCTTGTGGGGTTCGCTACCGAAGCTGTCCTGCCCGGCCGACTCCTCATGCCCCAGCACGCCGGGCAGTTGGCGGATGACCGCATCCATCAGCACCATGGCCGCCAGTTCGCCGCCGCTCAGCACATAGTCGCCCAGGCTGATTTCCTCGGGCTCGAGTATCTCGATCACCCGCTCGTCGAGGCCCTCATAGTGGCCGCAGATCAGCAGCAACCGGGGCAGTCCAGCGAGTCGCTCGACGGTAGCCTGGGTCAGTGGTCTGCCCTGCGGTGTCAGCAGCACGCGATGGGCCGGGCGGGTATCCGAGGCCTCGACGGCCATCACGGCGTCCCACACCGGCTGGCAGGTCATCACCATGCCCGGACCGCCGCCAAAGGGCCGGTCGTCGGTCTTGGCGTGCTTGTTGCCAGCGAAGGCCCGGATGTCGGTGGCCTGCCACTCCACCAGCCCAGCCGCACGGGCCCGACCGGGGATGCTGACGGCCATCACCGCTGGCGGTTCATAGCCGAACATCTCGGGGAAGGTTGTGAGGACATCGATTCGCATGGTCCATCCATTGAAACCGAAACAACCAGTCGCTCGCTCATACGAGGATTTGTTCGGATGATAAAACGCCCTATAACCCCGCGATCGCCACCCCGTGCTTGGCCGAATATGCCTGGGCCATGGCCCGGATGGCGTTGTAGTTGCTGCTGGCCGAGAAGGCCGCCGCCTCGGTGGGCCGATCGACCCGCTTGAGGACATCGCCCAGCAGCTGCGCCGCCTCCCGGTGCTTGCCCGCCTGCTCGAGCATGCCCACCGCCCCGGCCACGGCGAAGCGCGATTCGCGCGTGTCGTTGAGCGAGTTGTCGATCACGTCCTGGAGCGCGAGGTAGGCCCCGTGCTTGTCGCCGCGCCCGAAGGCGTCGCCGGCCTGTAACATGCGGATGCGGGCCCGCAAATCCTTTTTCGTGCGCACATGGTCGAGCACGCGCTCCCACGTGGCGATGCGGTCCTTGGGGTCGGCCATAGACGCCACCATCGGCTCGAGCACGCTCACCATGAAGTGCTCGGCTCCGGCGTCCTCGCACAACCTGATGATGATCTTCGACCACCGCACACGGTCGGCCATCGCCATGCCCGGATCGTTCACGGCATCGCGCACCATCGCCCAACCCCGGCGGTCGGCGGGATCCTCGCGCAATGCCAGTTCGGCGAGATCGAGCACGCCCGAACGGCCCACGCGCTGGGGCGTGCCGCGGCGTGGTTCGCCGGTGTCGATGGGTGTGACACCAGATTCGAGCGCTTCGCCCGCGTCGAGCCACGCCGTCGCGGCGTAGCGTTGGGCCTGCTTGACCGTCGTCAGTCGCGCGAGCAAGCCAAGTTCGTCGTCGCCGATGGTCGCCATCGTCTGCGGGTCGAGCAGGTTGCCCCGAACTCCCTGATATTCCCGGTAACGACCGGTGTCGAAGTTCCAATCGGCGCTGCGCCCCTTGGCTTCGAGGTACCCCACCCAGGCGTGGCCGACCTCTCCGCCGCGACCGGTCACGTACGCCGTCGGGACGCCGATGGCCTTGCCAACCGTGACGGCGTAGTGGCACTGGTCGGCGCACACGCCCCCGAGTTTGGCGATGTTGGGCAGCGTGAAGCCCTGCTGGCTGACCGCCTTGGGCCTGCCGGTGTTCGCATGGTCGTAGTCGTACTTGATATCGAAGAACCGCTCGCCCACCGCGCGGTCGCCGCGATGCTTGCTCAGGGCCCATTGCAACTCGTCGATGCTCGCGGCCGCATCGACGACGAACACCAAAAGCTCGGGCGGCACATCGCGCATCCCAAACTGCATCTGCCGCTCATTGGCAGTGTAATAGCCGAAGAGCGCGACCGGCCCGGCCGATGTCGCGATGTTCTCGTTCACCCGCCGCGCAAAAGCCGGGCCCACATCGTGGACCACGCACAACGCGGCCACGAGCGCCGGGTAGCGTGCTACGGGGTCGTCGCCGAACTTCGCCCGCAGCGCCGTCAGCGTGAGCAGCACGCCCTCGGGCTTATCCATCGGGCTCATCAGAAATGCGAGCGCCCGCCCGGGGCCCTTCTCGGCCGAGAGAAACTCGTACCACGCCGCTCGCTCGCCGCGAGCACCGGCACCGGCGAGCGCCAGCGTGCGACGGGTGGCCGCCACGTCGATGAGCAGCCCCTCATCGCGCTTCGTGCCCACGCGACCCACGCTGGCCAACAGGGCGTCCAACTCACCCAACAGCCCATCGCGCGTTTCATCGTTGGCGATGGCCCCGGGCACGCGCTCGCGGATGCTCGCCAGGCGTTGTGGTACCTCGCTCTGGAGCGTCGGCGTGCCCTGGGTGAATGCCGATGCCGGGAACACCAGAACGGTGATATTCAACAAAACCCAAACCAATCTTCTTCGCCCGATATCAAGCATGGCGGCGCTTCCCTGGGGTGTTCTGGCGGCCTGTCACGAACGGCGGTGATGTGGCGTAGTCTATCAAGAGATCATTGCAGCGAGTTCATAAGGAGGATTCACCATGCCTACGAACACGATCACAAGTCTTGCCACAACCATTATCCTGGTCGCCTCCGCCGCCGCTCTGGCCCAGGAAGAAACCCGCGTCACGACCGCCGACACCTACGTCGAGAGCTCGATGCCCGGCACCAACTTCGGCTCGTCCGAAGAGTTGGCTGCGGGCAAGGGCAGCTTCTGGGGCCTGGGCTTCGCACGCACCTACCTGAAGTTCGACCTGAGCGACCTGAGCGACCCCGATGCCATCGAAAGCGTCACGCTCCGGATTTTCCAGCATCGCACCGAGCCCGCGGCGGGCGGCCTAGGCGACGACGTGTTCGCCCTGCTGAGCGATTGGGACGAGTCGAGCGTGACCTGGGACACCAAGCCCGCCAACGGTGATCGTGCCGGCAACATGAGCACCCGCGTGGGGGCGAGCGGGTCGCGTGGCTGGCTCGATTACGACGTGACCGCCTTGGTCCAAGCCATCGCCGGCGGAGCGCCCAACAACGGCTTCGCCGTCGCGCAGCTCACCGAGTTCGGTGCTGGCGCATCTCGCTATGGCTACTTCCACAGCCGCGAGTTTGCCGACGAGACCCTGCACGCCCAACTCGTGCTCGTGCTGGGCGAGACCTGCCGCGTCGATCTCGATGGTGATGGCGAACTCACCATCTTCGACTTCCTGGCGTTCCAGAACCTGTTCGACGCGGGCGACTTGGCCGCAGACTTCGACGGCGACGGCAGCCTCACCATCTTCGACTTCCTCGCTTTCCAGAACGAGTTCGACGCCGGCTGCGAATAGAGAGAGGGTTTCCGGGCATTCGGCAACCAAGAATGCGCGTTCAGCGTATGTCACGCCGGAGGAGAATCATGATGCCTCAAGCTATCCATGCACCCCTTTCCATCGCCTTGGCCTGCGGCCTGGCCACGCCTGCAATGGCTCAAGATTGGTCCAACGCCGGCGGCAATGCCCAACGCAATGGCCAGACCACCGAAACAGGCCCCGCGACGCCCGACGTGCTGTGGTCGGGCGGTCGCACGTCGATCATCGCGTGGCAACCCGTGATCGAGAGCCGCCGCGTGTTCATGGTTCGGCAGGCGGCCTTCCCGCCCGAGAGCGACCGCAGCCCGGTGGTGGCGATGGACCTCGACACGGGGGCTGAACTCTGGTTCCGAAACATTCCCGCGCGACCCGGCGATTGGACCACCAGCGTGCTGGGCGTCAACGGCGGGCGCGTCTACGCCACTCGCGCCGGCAACGGCTCCAGTGTGTCGGCCCCTGTGTACGCCCTCGACGCTGCCACCGGCGACACGCTCTGGGTGTCGAGCGAAGAAACCACCATCGGCTTCTACGACGGCGCGGTATTCGCCGACGACGGCGACCTCATCGCCGCCGACTTTCGCACCATCAAGCGGTTCGATGCCGCAAGCGGAGGCCTGGTCTGGAGCGCCACGCGCTCGTGCTCGGTGAGCGGCACCTGCGGCGGGGCAATCTTTGAGGGCAAGGTCTACGTCATCGACGCCGTCGCGGGCGGCCACGCCGTCAAGCGGTACGACCTGGCCACCGGCACGTTCGAGGTGCAAAGCGAGATCATGCCGGGCTTCACCATCCAGACCACACCCATGATCGGCCCGGATGGCACGATCTACGTCCAGCGCGTCCAGAACAACCCCAGCGTCGACTTCTTCTACGCCCTGGACGACAACGGGCCGGACATCTCCATCCGCTGGAGCGTCGAGGCCGGCTGGACGACCAGCAGCGAGTTCACCGTTGGTGCCGATGGCAACGTGTACGCCATCGACCGCGACTACGCCATCATGAAGATCGACGCGGCGACCGGCAATGTCATCGCCGTGAGTGCCCCCCTCGAGGGCGGCGGCGGTGGCCCGCGCATGGCCTCGGACATCGACGGCAACCTCTACGTCATCAACGGCGAGTTCCCCACGGGCCGGGCCTTCAGCTTCGATGACGACCTCAACCAGCGATGGAGCGTGCCCGTGGTGAACGTCAACATCGGCGGGCCGGCCATCGGTGCCGACGGCACGCTCATCATCGCCGGCGTGGGAACCGACATCCGGGCATTCCGAGGGCCGATCGGCGACTGCCGGGCCGACATCGACGGCGATGGTGAGTTGACCATCTTCGACTTCCTCGCCTTCCAGAACCTGTTCGACGCCGGCGACCTCGCCGCCGACTTCGACGGCGACGGCGCGCTCACCATTTTCGATTTCCTGGTGTTCCAGAACGAGTTCGACATGGGCTGCTGAAGACCAATTCTATCGGGCTATCCGTAGCCATCGGATCGGCTTCCGGTGTCCACTTGATTTTGAATGAAGGACACTGATACTGTCTGGAACACTTGGCATCCGGCTTTCACCTGCAAGCCGGCACAGTGCCACTGCGGCGCTCATTGCACTCTGCACATCGCTCCGAGAGGGCAGAACATGAACATGACCCAATCAATCATTCCAGCCTTCGCGCTGACCCTGACCGCCAGCCTAGCAACGGCCCAGAGCGACTACGAGTTGCACATCATCCCCGCCCTCTCAACGTTCGGCATCCCCGAGGCGTACCTGAACGACCTGAATGAGAATGGCACGGCCGTCGGCGTGATGACCTATACCAAGCAACTCCCCTCGGGCAGCTTCTCGACCTCGTACCAGGGTTACGAGTGGACCGTGGCTGGCGGGGCCGTTGTGGACCTCAACGCGCTGGGCTTCGCGGCCATCAACAACCACGGCGACAAGCTGGGCGAAGGCTTCATCCGGATGGCCGACGCCAGCACGGTCATCGTTCCCGAAGTTTCGGGCGACTTCTCGAACACCACGCTCACCATCAACGATAACCTCACCGTCGCTGGCTCGAGCGTGCTGAGCATCCGCAGCGGCTGCCGATACTCGCGTGAGGGGTTCTATTGGACACCCGAGGGCGGCAGCGTCGGGCTGGCCTCGCAAGTGGGCATCACCTCGGCCGAGGTCGTCGAGAGCGTCAACCAGCATGACCAACTGGTGGGCTACACCTCGCTGAGCGGTGCCTGCGCCGATGCGAAGGCCTTCTACTACGACATCGCCTCGGGCGAGCACATTGATCTCAACTTCCTGCTCAACGGCGGGGTGATCGGCAGCAATGCCTACGACATCAACGAGAACGGCGTGGTTGTGGGCGACGGCGCGACCGGCACCGGCCAGCGGGGCTGGAACTGGCAGCAGGGCGAGGGCTTCACCTTCTTCGGGGGCCTCACCCCCGCCACGGTTGCGTCGGCCAGCCCGGCAAGCATCAATAACCAGAGCGTGAGCGTCGGCGACTCCTTCAACGGCTCTACCATCGTGGCCACCATGTGGTCGCCCGAGGGCGTCGCCACGGACCTCAACACCCTGGTCTCTCCGCCAGACGGCTTCGTCCTCGCCCGCGCCACGGCCATCAATGATCGCGGTGACAT
>CAYGTM010000086.1:0-8210 GCA_964352795.1 uncultured Phycisphaera sp. | reverse complement strand
GCCTCGAGCACGGTCATCTCGCCGCCGGGGTGCTCGCGGATGAACTTGGCGGCCGCCTTCACGTCTTCGGCGCGCACCTCGGCCCACTGGCCGCCCACGCGCACCAGCGGCGTCGAGCCGTCCTTGGCCAGCTTCTCGAACTCGGCCAGGGTAAGTTTCAGTCCGCCCAGTGAGATCTCCCACGAGTACCGCACCAGCGTCTGCAACCCGAGCTGGCTGCGGTGCGTGTGCGGAGCGCTCGGCACGCCGCTTTCGCCCTCGGCACCAGCACCCCAACCCTCGGCATCGCCCGCAATGCTCTCCAGCGGGTCGCTATCCAGCCTCAGCGTCGCGCCGACTCGGATACTGGGCGAATCCCACCAGGGCGGGGCGACCACCGTGATGCCCTGCTCGCTGAGCACCGGGGCCGTGTCGCGCAGGAACTGGTACGCCTGCTTGGTGTTCAGCTCCAGCCGAGTGGGCTCGCTCTGACGCATCGCCCCTTCGAGCTTGTCGTACAAGCGCGACGCGCGCCCGAGCTCGCTGAGCAGCAACTGCTGCGGCTCGTCGAGCTGGCGGCCCTCGATCGTCACGCCGCGCCCGGTCAGGCTCCACACCTCTTCGGCATCGACCTCGACGTTCTCGGTGCCCACCGCGCGCAGGTGGAACGACAGCACCCACTTCGTGTCGGCCGGCGGCGGCTGCAAGTCGGGCAGGTCGTCGGTATTGACCGGCTCGTGCAGCTTCAGGCACAGCCTCCACAGCGCGCTCGCGCCACGCTCTGCCAGTCGCGCCTGCCAACGCCGATCGCCGCGGGCCGCGTCGGTGCGTTCGGCCGGTTCAATGCCCGACTCCCGCGCGCCCCCGAGCAATCCGGTCAGCCATGCGACGTGTGTGTCGTGGTCCTTGCCCGCCACCGCCTCGGCCAGCGTCTCGCGCTCGAAGGCCGCCCGCGCCTGCGCGTCGAGCACGAGTGTCAAGAAATCACTGAGCACCAGCCACGGATCGTGTTCGAGGTCGTCCACCCCCGCGCTGCCGGCCAGCGGCATCGCGCTCAGCAACGAACTGGTCGCCCGGGCCGTGTGCTCGTCGGCCAGCCACGGCTGCCAGCACCCAAGCAGCCGCCCATCGGGGTGCTGCCGCAGCGACGGCACGTACCGCTGCTGGATGACCAACTGCCGAACCAGCGAGAGCGCCACGATGAAGTGGCGAACCGTGGGCGTGACCAGCACGCCGGCGGCCTGCGAATCACCCGCGCCCGCCAGCTCGAACCGCCCCTCGCCCAGCGCGACCTCGGACGCCCCGCCGGCCAGATCGTTGATGGCGTCCAGCACGGCGGCCGTCTGCTCGGGCCGGAAGCTCACGCCGGGAATCTTGACCCGCTCGAAGCCGGCCCCATCCTCGTCGCCCGGTCGATCGACCACGCCCGCCGCCCGCGCCATGGCCGGGCTGGGCACGCGCCCGCCCTGGGGCAGGCGCAGCTCGACCTCGCCCGCCTCGCCCGGGCCGGGCAGCTCGAGGGCCTCCACCACGCGCCGAACGAAATCCACGCCGGCGATCCACGATTGGTCCGTGCCCCGCTCGCCATCGCGCGCCGGCACCGTCTCGGCCCACAGCCACAATCGCCCGGCACACCACGCCGCGTGCAGGCACGCCGGCTGGCGTCTGACGGTGGTACTCACCATGATCTGACCTCGCAAGAGCACACCGATTCGGCCGGAGAAGTAGGGGCGCAGGGATTCGAACCCTGGACCTGCGGATTAAAAGTCCGATGCTCTACCAACTGAGCTACACCCCCCAATGGCGGGCCTTCTCGCACGGTGGCGATCGGGTCGCCACCAGAGGGTCATTGTTGGGACCAATCCCGCCCAAGGCCAGACGCCCAAGGAATACCAACCACCCGACCCCCGATAACGCGTGCGCCGGCCCGGGATGGCGTCGATCCGGCCCCCACGGAACGCTCTTCACCCGCCCCGGTGGCCTCCTAAGCCCGATCGGAGCGTTGCAGAGGGGCCCGCCGGCGGCCACGAACGGCCCCAAGGGCGTGCAGATCGCCTTGCGGAGGCGGGCGGTTGGTGGTATATTGGCCCCGGAGAAGGGACCCCGAGATGAAGACAACCACCCGAACCGCCATCGCCCTGCTCGCGACCGTGGCCCTGCCCGCGGCGGCGCTCTCCCAATCCTGCGACCCGGCCGCCGCCTTCCCTGCCGCCCAGCGGGTCGCCGTGGGCAGCGGTCCCAACGCCGTCGCCGCGGCCGACTTCAACGGCGACGGGCTCATGGACCTGGCCACCAGCAACGCCTTCAGCGACAACATCTCGGTGCTGCTGGCCATCGGGCCGGCCGAGTTCGCCCCGAGGATCACCCTGCCTGCGGGCAACTTCACCGCCGGGCTGGTCGCCGCCGACCTGGACGCCGACGGCTTCATCGACCTCGCCAGTGCCAACATCATCAGCGGCAACGTCTCGGTGTACTTGGGCAACGGCGACGGCACCTTCCGGGCCGAGCGACGCTACCGCGTGGGCTTCGAGCCCAACCTGCTGGTCGCCCTGGACGCCAACGGCGACGGCCTGCTGGATCTGGTCTCTTCGAACCGCGCCAGCAACTCGGTCACGGTCCTGCTGGCCGACAGCGAGGGCGGCTTTGCGTCCGGCGGCACGTTCGCCGTGGGCGATCGACCCGAGGGCCTGGCCACGGCCGATTTCAACGGCGATGGCATCGCCGACCTGGCCGTCACGAGCCGCGACGACGACGAGGTCTCCATCCTGCTGGGCGACGGTGCGGGCGGGTTCGCCCCCAGAACACGCTGGCCCGCGGGCGCCGGCCCCCACCGGCTCAGCGTGGCCGACCTGGATCGCGACGGCGCACTCGACCTGGCTATTCCCGGCTACGGCGACGACGTTGTCTCGGTCGTCCACGGCAACGGCGACGGCACCTTCGGCGATCCCATCGCCTTCCCCAGCGGCGGGCTGGACCCCTGGTGCCTGACCACGGCTGACGTGAACGGCGACGGGCTGATCGACATCGCCGCCGTCAACACCGCCTCGGACACCATGGGCGTGCTGGTGAACCTCGGCGATCGCCGGTTCGCGCCGGCCGCGACGATCGATGTCGGCCGGGCCCCGCGCTGGGTCGCGGCGGCCGACCTCAACGGCGACGGCCGCCCCGAACTGCTCGTGGCCAACCGCGGCGACAACGACCTGTCGATCTTCCTGAACCAGTGCGCCCCGTGCGAAGCGGACCTCGACGGCGACGGCATGCTCACGCTGTTCGACTTCCTGGCCTTCGGCGTGCTGTACGACCTGGGCTCTCCTCTGGCCGACTTCGACGGCGACGGCACGCTGACCATCTTCGACTTCCTGGCCTTCCAGGACGCCTTCGACGCGGGCTGCCCATAAGAAGATCGCCAGTTCGCAAATGGCCAGATAGCAGATTGGAAGGGGGGCAGTGTTTCTCTTCATCTGCTATCTGGCCATCTGCCATCTCGCCACCGCGCCCGCCTTCTACACTGGCGCACCATGCGCACGAGGCTCCTGTTCGGGCCCATCCTGATCGCCCTCCTGCTCGCCGGCCTCTGGCTCGACCAGGCCCTCGAAGGCGTGCGATGGCCGCTCGACTATCCGCTCTTGGGCTTCGACGGCACCGCGCCACCGGGCGTGGTCGTGCTGCCGGTCATGCTGACCATCGCCGCCCTGGGCGGGCGCGAGCTGGCCCTCATGCTCAAGGCCAAGGGCATCCACGCCTCGCGCCTCACGCTGGCCGTCGCCGCCATCATCGGGCTGCTGGCCTCCACGCCGCTGTTCGCCACGTTGTCGAGCGAGGGGAGCACCCGCGGCGACGGCTCGGCCGGTCTGGCCTCGGCCGCCGCCGCCATGGTCCTCATCGCCATCCTCCACCACGCCCGGACCAAGAACAGCCAGGGTGCCATGCTCAGCATCGGGGCCGTCCTCTTCGCCTTCGTTTACCTGGGCCTCACCTTCGGTTTCCTCCTGCGCATCCGCCTGGGGCACAGCGCCTGGGTGCTCGTTTGGGTGCTGGCCACCGTCAAGAGCTGCGACATCTTCGCCTATTTCACTGGAAAAGCCATCGGCAAGCGCAAGCTCATCCCCTGGCTCAGCCCGGGCAAAACCTGGGAGGGCCTCGTCGGCGGGGTCATCGGCGCCGCCATCGTCGGCGGCGCGGGCCTGGCCATCCTGACCGCCCAGGGCATCTTCAACCCCGGCGGTTCGGCGGTGGGCTCGGCCGTCGTGGGCGCCATCGGCGGCGCGTGCATGGGCCTGGTCGGCCAACTTGGAGACCTCATGGCCTCCATGATGAAACGCGACGCGGGCATCAAGGATTCCAGCACGCTCCTGCCCGGCTTCGGCGGCATCCTCGATGTCATCGACTCGCCCATCCTCGTCGCGCCCCTGGCCTATTGGACCCTGGCGCTCTGGGCCTAGGCCCATCCGTCGTGGTCAATCGTCGTCGGAGCGACACCGCGTTTGGGTTTTGCCCTTATCGAGCGTGTTCCCCATCGAAACGCTCCACGCACGCGACGGGCCCGCTACACTCCCCTACCAGTTGGACCAGGGAGCTCAGCGTACATGACGATGACCGAAACCGATCGGTTGCTCAAGGTTTTCAGGGTCGATAACAGCATCGACGGGTTGCAAGGCAGGCTCCGCGCCGCCCAGCGATTCCTGGCCGAGCAGGAACGGCAACTCACCGCCGTCACCGACCAGCACAAGGCCAACCAGGCCGACCTCCGCAAGACCAAGGCCTCCGCGGCCAACGCCGAGGGCGAGGCCAAGCGCCTCGAAGCCCACATCGCCGAACTCCGCGAGAAGATGAACAGCGCCAACTCCAACAAGGAGTACCAGGCCTACCTCGCCGAGATCGCCACCTTCAAAGAGCAAAAGGACGAGCAAGAGTCCGTCGCCCTCGAACTCCTGGGCCGGGTCGAAACCCTCACAACAACCGGTCAGGAACTCGCCAAGGCCAAGGAAGAGCGCGAAGGCGTTCGCACCGTCGCCTTTAAGCAGCGTGAGGAACGCGCCGCCGAGATCGCCGAAAGGCTCGAAGAACTCAAGAAAGAGCGCGATTCCATCGTCGCCGAGGTTCCCGAGCACACCCTTAACCACTACCTCCGCGTGCGAGGCCAACTCGGCGACGAAGCCATGGCCCCCGTCGAGGTTGTCGACGTGAAGCGGCACGAGTTCGTCTGCGGCATCAGCATGTTGGCCGTCCCCGTCGAGATCGTCAGCGCCCTGCTCAGCCACGGCCGGGTCACGATGGACCCGCAGTCCGGCTGCATCCTCTACCTCAGCGACGAGGCCCGCAAGGCCATGGAACCCGTCTCGAAACGCTGACTCGCCAACCGATCAAGCCAACCAATCAAGCAAACGAGGCCCGATCGTTCTTGTGGCGTGTTCGAGCCGGGTCACTCGCCGCCGGTCGCCTTCGCCGTCTTGCGCCCACGCTCGAACGAGAAGAACGGCTTGAGCGGCACCTGCTGGCCGTCCACCTCGATGATCGGGTACGCAAGCATGTTGATCGGCCCGCCCGCAGGCCCGGGCGAAACCACCAGATCCCGGCCCCGGCTGAGTTCCAATCGGTTGGCCGGGTGGCGGCCGAAGTAGTAGGTCGACAACGCCGAGTACTTGTCGCTCTCGCTCGCGTCGATGGGCCACCACTTACCCTGGGCATGAAACTCGGCCCAACAGTGGTACCCGCTGATGCCCCCCTCGTTGCGGTCGGCGGGGATGGGCGAGCCGATGGCGAACCGGGCCGGGATATTCGCCGCCCGCGCCAGCGCGATGAAATATGAGTGATAGTCGGTGCAGTTGCCCGCCAGGGCGTCGCAGGCGTACATCGCGTCGCCATGGCCGTAGCGATCCCCGACCTTCTGATATTCCATGTTCTCGATCACATAGTCGTAGATGGCCCGGGCCTTCACCAGGTCGCTCTCCATGCCCGCCACGATCCCGGCCGCCTGCTCGCGGAACAACTCGTCGTCGGGCACCAGCCGCTCGGGCTTCAGGTACTCACTCGGCTCAGAGCCGTCGGCGTAGGCCGACTTCTCCTGCCGAACAACGTCGTACACCAGTTGCACGCGCTCGCCGCTGTCTTGGGCGTCGAGCTCGAAGTACAGCACCGCGTTGCCGTGCGACTCGTCGCGCAGCACACGCCATTCCACCGGCGTGCTGTGGCTCACCAGTTCCACCGTTTGCCAGTCGTCGCTCTCGGCCAGGGGCAGCCACATCCGAGACCCATCACGCAGCTCGGGCAAGGTAAACTCATACGAGAACCGGAACGAGTCCGTCCCCTCGACCACTCCGAGCAACGGCTTCTCGGCATCGTCCACCGATGTGCGGAACCACGATCGATCACGCGCCTGCTTCCAGACGTAATACGGTTTGCCGTTGAGCTTATGCACGATCGTCTGGGTCACCACCATGTCGCCGGCGGGCCCTTCCAGGAAGAAGTCCACGTCGAACACCCGCCCGTCCTCGTTCACCAGATCGACGCACGCGAAGTGCTTATTCGGCCCAAGATTCGCCAGATACTCCGTATGCACGCGAACCAGCCGCAGGTGCAGCATCTCGCCGTCAAGAGGCAACGCGAAGCGACCGCCCTGCCGCCGGGTTTGTTCGGCAATGTGCCGCTCGATGCCCGCCTTGATTTCCGCCGTCACGACCCGAGCCTGGGGCTTTTCCTCCTCGGCCGTAGCCGTGGGTTCGGGTGCCGAGCTCGAACCCGCGCAGCCCGCGAGCACCAATGCGGCCAGGCCGAGAGCAACACCAGAAACGCCCATCGAGTGTGCGTGCCGGTTCCCGAGTGTGTCGACGCTAGCCATCGTGTCCTCCTCGTCAGCGTGCTGCCAAAAGAAAGTCCGACACAGGCGTGTCGGCTCCGGTCACCGGTCTAACCCGGAAGGGTTGAGTTTCTTCCGAACCACGGGGAATCCCACCTGCTCTCATCCGGGATGTTCGGTCGGGTGCTCCGATCCCGAGGCGGGATGCTCGGCCGGGTGTTCGGCACCCGATGAGTCGTGATCGCCGTTGCCTGAGCACCCAACGCCCAGCACGAAGAGGGAAGTCAGGATGGCCACGCGGACGGCGGTCGAGGTTTTTCTACGCATCGGTATGTCCTTGTTATTGTGATCCGTGGAACTGGAGTGCGACACCCAAGGGTGAACGGCACAATCCCCATTCTCACTTGAGAAGATGCCAGATCAAAACTAATCCATAAATAAGGAAAACCCTGATCTTGCAAGTGCAAGGCCAGGGTCCGCGTCGTTCCGACACAAGTGACAAACGAACGAGTTGATCAGTTCCGGCTCGCAACCTCGGCCAGCTTCTGGGCCCGGTACTGCGTCAGCCAGCGCGGCCGCGGCGCGTCGTCCTCGACGGGGTCGATGTGGACGCGACGGCCCTGGAAGACCACCTTGCCCGTGCTCACGCTGAAGAGCGTGTCGTCCTTGCCACGCATCACACCGTAGCCCGGCAGAAACTTCGTGCCGCACTGGCGAACGATGATGTTGCCCGGCTGGGCGAACTGCCCGCCATAGAGCTTCACGCCCCGGTACTGCGGGTTCGAGTCACGACCGTTCTTCGTCGATCCCTGGCCCTTTTTATGCGCCATGGCAAGATACTCCTGGAAGCTGCCCGACCTGTCAAAACGCCGGGTCGGGATAGTAGCGAACTCTTCACGCGCGATCCACTTACCGCATGATCCAGCGGCTCTCGACCCGCTCGATGGGGGCACCAGCACGGCCGTCCACGTGCCCGGGTATCTCGTGCAGGGCCATCAGGGTCTTGCGGAGCACCACATCGCGAGGGCTGCCGCTGTCGCGGTCGACCACCTGGATTCGCGCCGTCTCGCCGCTGAAGCCCGCCATGTAGATCCGGGCCTCGTCGGCTTCCAGGTCTCGGACGGGCCAGACGACCAAGCCGTCGCGGGCGTAGGCCTCGCCTCGCCGCAGCACGCCGATCATGGTCACCTGGTCGCTCAGCAGCGGGTTGGCCAGACGGCCCAGTAGCTCGCGGGTCACGCTCGCGGGCACGCCCTGGCCGGCCACCACGTTGGTGCCCGTCTCGGTGCTCAGCTCGAAGCTAGGGGCCAGCAGGATGTCTTGTTCGGTGTTATTGGTCACCGTGTAGGTCAGGTAGTAGTACAGCATCGGCCCTTGGCCTGGGGTCTCCACCGTGGCCACGCGGAGCGGGCCCACGTCAAGATCGAGCTGCCAC
>CAYGTM010000085.1:0-8313 GCA_964352795.1 uncultured Phycisphaera sp. | reverse complement strand
ACCATGCGCCCCGCCATCACCGTGTTTTGCATGTTCACCATCACCAGCGTCAGCGCCAGCGTTGCGATGGCCCAGGATGCCCCGGCCACGCCCGCCCCCTCGAACCTGCCCACGGTCGAGGATCCCACCACCCTCGAACAGCCAGAAGACCTGAAGGAAGCCCTCAAGGCCCACCACCTCCGCCGCGAGCACCTCGAAGTCGAGCTCAAGCGCCTCCGCCACACCTACTTTCGCAACCCCCGCGCCAAGGACCTGCGGGCCGCCGGCCTCGAGAAGCTCAAGCAATACAACGACCCGGCCATTTTCGAGTCGATGCTCGACATCTTCAGCCGCTCGGGCGACGACGTGGTCGAGCAGATCATCGACCACCTGGCCAGCCTGGAAACCCCCGAGGCCCTGGCCACCGTCGCGTGGACGGCGGTCTTCGACACACACCCGCGCCGCCGCGACATGGCCACGAGCGCGCTCGTCGACACGCTCGGCAGCCAGGACGCGCCCAACACGGTCAAGAGCGTCGTGGCCGACGGCCTGCGCCGCAGCCACGACCCGCACGTGGCCAATGCCGCCGGGCTCGCGGCCACGCTCAAGATGGCCGACGCCATCCCCGCCATGATCGCCAGCCAGGTTGTCGGTCGCGGCACGGGGAGCGACGGCGGCAGCCTCGCGTACATCATCGTGGGCCAGCAGCAGGCCTTCGTCAGCGACCTCGAACCGGTCGTAGGCAACAGCGCCGTCGCGTTCGACCCCACCCTGAGCGTGGTGACCGAGGGCGTGGTGCTCCGCATCCTCGACGCCGTCGTGGTCACCTACCGCGTCGAGGTCCACCAAGCCCTGGTCCGCCTGACCAGCGACCTGAGCGGTCGCGATACCAGCTACCTGGGCTGGGACGTACCCAAGTGGCGGCAGTGGTACGCGAAGGAGTTTTTGCCGGAGTACCAGCCGAAGTAGGGCAAAACACGAAAGCCCAGGCTCGCGCCAGGGCCTCGTCTTCTCTTGCCTATTGCCTATTGCCCAATCCCCAGTGCCTTCTTACTGCACCAACCCCTTGGTCAACCGCATGAACGCCGTCTCCAGGTTCACCGCTTCCTCTGTGAAGCGCTTCAAGCGGAAGCCGTGGTTGATCAGGATACTCGGCACGTCGGCGATCGCCACCGCGCCAGCCTGGTCGAGGCTCACGCGGCTCTCCCCGCCGGCGTCTGGGTGCACCAGTTCGGCCGTCTTGACGCCGGGCAGCTTCTTCAAGACCTCGGCCGCGTCGGGCGAGCGTTCGACGACCTGGAGGTGCAGCACCTGGCCGACCCTCGCGCGGTTGAGCGCCTCGCGCACGGTTCCGGTGTAGAGCAGCTTGCCACGCTCGATGATGCCCACGACGTTGCACAGCTCGGCCAGCTCGTGCAAGATATGGCTTGAGATCAGGATGGTCTTGCCCATCCGCTTGAGTTCCTTGAGCAACTCCCTGATCTCGATGCGGGCCCGCGGGTCGAGGCCGCTCGCCGGCTCGTCCATCAGCAGCACCTTGGGGTCGTGCAACAGCACGCGCGCCACGCTCAGCCGCTGCTGCATGCCCCGGCTCAAACTATTCACCTCGGCCGTCGCCTTGTACGTCAGGTCGGTGAGCTCGAGCACGTCGTTGACCACCGTCTTACGCTGCTTGCCGTGGATGTCGTAGGCCGCCGCAAAGAACTCGAGATACTCGGTGACGACCATGTCTTCGTAGGCACCCATGAAGTCGGGCACATAGCCGATGAGCGGGCGGATGAGCCGGTTCTGATACCCGATCGTGTGGCCGGCCACCTGGGCCTGCCCGCTCGACGGCTTGAGCAGGGTGGCAAGCACCTTGATGGTCGTGGTCTTGCCCGCGCCATTGGGGCCGATGAAGCCGAAGCAGTCGCCCTCGTCGATGGCCAGGTTCAGGTTGTCCAGCGCCACGAGTTCGCCGTAACGCTTGGTCAGGTTGATGGTCTCGATGATCGGCACGGCTTCCCTTTCGCAGTGTTCCTAGAAACCCGGCCCGGCGGAATCTTCATCCGAGCCGTCCCCACCACCAACCACCGGCGTCGCCAGGATCGCCGGCGGCTTGGCGTCCAGCGGGTACACCCAGCGCACGAACGTGCGCCCCCGCAGGTTCGGATCGCGCCCGTCGATGGTCATGGGCGTCGGGCACGGCGCGCCACGATCGGTATCTCCCACGCCCATGTGCCCCAGCACGATGATGCAAGGCCGGGTCATCCACACGCCCATGTCCAGCCCGTGCATCGCCCGCCGCGTGGCCGCCGTGTAGTCTCCCGAAGACTGGGCCCGGGACGTGGGCGGCGGGCCCACCTGGCTGATGAGACTGGCGATCGCCAGTTGCTCGCTTACATTCCGCGCGTCGCCGGGCAGGTCGGCCAAGTCGGTGTACCCAAGCTGCGACACCGCCCGCCGGTCGAGCAGTTCGCGCAGCGACACGGCCTCCTGGCCCGAGCGTCTGGTCACCGACGCCAGGTCGAGCGTCGTGCCCGCCGGCCACGGATCGCCCAGACGGAACGCCGACGCATCCATCACGGGCCGGTTGGGGCTCACGCCCGGCTGCACGTCGTACATGCCGTGGTTCACGATGACCATCACGTCGTACAGGTCGCCCGGCAGATCGTGCACCAGCCGCCCGACCGCCTCGCTGGTGATCTCCGACGCGGGGATGCCCACCGGCCTGGGCGTGGCGCGCAGCGTGCCCGGCCTCTCACCACCGTCCCCACCCGCGTCGCGCACCGGCGTCAACATGCCCCACACTCCGGGCCCGGCCCACTGCACGCTGAGTTCCTTCATCGTTGAACGCACGGGGAAGCCCATGCTCGAAGGCCGGGCCGCCAGCACCCGGTAACCGCGATTGTCCGGGAAGCTGCCGGCGGTGGCCCCCAACTCGGGGCTCATCCAAGGGCTCACCGTCGCGACGATCGAATCGGTGTCCTCATCGCCAACCGTGACGGTCGCCTGCCCGTACCACGGCACGATGAGCCCCGCCCATGTGCGCGTGCGCTGCGTGGTCTGCCCATACACATGGTCGATCACGGTCAGGTGCGCCCCGCGGATGCTCGCGGGGCTCAGCAGCACCGCCCCGCCCCACGCGATGCCCGTGAACACCGCCGTCACGCCCACGAAGGCCACCCACGCGTGCCGCGCCCGGCCCGTCTTCTTGAGCACCATGAAGCCCACCGGCCCGGCCACCAGCCAGTACGCGATGAACACCACGAAGCCCAACAGCACGCCCGCCGCGGGGCTGCCCGTCTGCGCAATGGTGGCCTCGATGCTGTGGTCGTAGTGCCGCACCTTGCGCCCGGGTGCCGTGCTCTGCCCGGTGCCCGCCGCCGGTGTGCGAGTGCTCCAGGGCGCCAGATCCCCACGCCGCCCCAGCACGCGATGCCAGAAGCTGCCCGCCGAGGGCACGCCCACGCGCGCCAGCACGTCGTCGCCCACGTCGATGCCCACCAGCGTGACCTGCCCGATGCCCACCTGCCGACGCACCACGATGGCGCGCCCCTCCGGGTCGGCCAGCACCACGAAGGCGTCTTCGGCATTCGCATCCGCTCGCGCCGCGAACGTGTGCGCCACCACCACCGGCGGCAGCACGATGTCGCCGCGAAGCGTGAGCAAGGGTCGGATGGGCCCGATGGGATAGTCGGGCACGCGAGTCGCCGTCACGCGCGGCATGATGTCGAACAGCGGATTATTCAACTCGCCCGACAGCCACGTCCCGCCCACCTGCGGCATCACGATCACCAGGTGCCCGCCCTGCACCACCCACCGCCGAAGCGTGTCGGCCCGCTCGGCCCCCAGCGTCACGGGCTCGCCCTGCGTCCACACGAACACGTCGTACTGGCTCAGCCCGGCCCACGCATCGGGCATCGTCGCGGGGTTCAGCCGCGTGGCGATCGCTGTCGGCTCGTGCAAGCGCTCGTCATAGGTCTGGCCCTGCCCATCACTGTACTGCGTCACCCCCGCCGCCCGAGTGCCGATGACCCCGATCAGCCCGGTCTGCGGATGCACCACGCCCGTGGGGTTCAGATACGCCTCGCCCAGCAGGCGTCCGGCCCTGGGCGTAGCGGTATCGGTCTGCTCGGCCTCGTACACCCGCGCCAGCAGCCGGTCTCGCGGTGTCATGCGGAACGGCAGCCGCGCGTACGTCCAGATCTCCTGCCGCTGCCCGGGGTTGGACGCCAGCCCGCGCTCGTAGAGCGTGGTGTCGCCGTCGGCGTCCTTGATCTCCAGGCGCACCAGAAGTTCACGCTGCCGCACGCCGCGGTCGGTAATCGCCAGCCTCAGCCCCGCCCACGAGCCGGGCCGCACCACGTCGCCCAGCCCGAACTCGACGGCCACGATGGCCACCTCGCCCTGCCCCACGCCCAGGGCTGCCGCGGGGTCGCTCGGGTCGGCATCCGCTTCACCCTGGGCCATAGCCGGCAGTGCCAGGGCGAGCACCACCACGATCAGGCTCAAGGCACGCCCGAAAACGCCCGATGCACAAGCCATGACCGGATCGTCCCTGCCCACCGAAGCCTGGCTCCTGTTGGTCGGCATCGCCGCCATCGGCATCGCGGCCATGCTCCTGACCATGGCCGCCGCCATCCGCCACGGCGTCAGGGTCGTCGAGTTGGAGCACCGCGTCAAGCACCTGCGGGCCCAGCAACGGCAGAACCTGATCGAGCGCGGCCTCATCGAGCCCGACGATGGCGAGGTCATCGAAGTCGAGGAAGTCATCGACGACGAACCCATCGGCGACGCAGGCACCGGGCGCATGGCCGCCTGACTCACGCCCCGCCGCCTCGCAGCAGATCGATCAGGACCGCGTGCGAACGCGCCCCCATGCGGAAGCACGGCAACTCGAACTTCTCGTTGGGCGAATGCACGCGGTCGTCGTCGAGGCCGAAGCCCATGAACACGGTGTCCAGGCCCAGGCTGTCCTTGAGCATCCCCGCCACGGGGATCGAGCCGCCGGTCTTGATGAGCGCCACCTCCATGCCGGTGGACTTCTCCATCGCCTCACGCGCCTTGGCGAGCCACTTCGACGTGGGATCCACGCTCGACGGATGCCCGCCGTGCATGTCTTCCAACTCCCATCGGCAGCCCGGCGGCGTGCGACCCTCCAACCACTTGAAAAACTTCTTCACGATGTCGGCCGGGTCCTGGTCCGCCACCAGCCGGAAGCTTACCTTCGCCGTCGCGTACGCGGGGATCACCGTCTTGGCGCCCGCACCGGTATACCCGCCCCACATGCCGTTGATCTCGGCCGTCGGCCGCGCCCACTCGCGCTCGATGCTTGTGAACCCGGCCTCACCAATGTCCGCCTCGGGAGAGAGCCCGATGTTGCCCAACATCGTGGGGATATCGATGTTCAACGCCTTCCACTGGGCCCGTTCCTCGTCGGTCGCTTCGATCACGCCGTCGTAGAACCCATCGATGGTGACATGGCGGTTCTGGTCCCACATCTGGGCGAGCACCTTGGTCAGTTCGTTCAGCGGGTTGGGCATGCGCCCGCCCCAGAAGCCGCTATGCACGTCCTTGTCGGGGCCATGCAAGCGAATCTGCGTGTACGCGAGCCCGCGCACGCCGTAGGTGATGGCCGGTCTGGTGCGCGAGATCATGCCCGTGTCGCTGATGAGGCAGAAGTCGCAGCCCTTGAGCTCGTCCTCGTACTCATTCAGGAACTTCTCGAGGTTCTCCGAGCCCGATTCTTCCTCGCCCTCGAGCAGCACCGTCACGCGCAGCCCGCCGGCGGGTTCGCCACCAACTTCCTTCCATGCGCGCAACGCTTCGAGGTACATGGCCACCTGGCCCTTGTCGTCGCTCGCCCCGCGCGCCACGATGTGGTCCGCAGGCGTCTTGCCGCCAGCCTTCTTCACCACCGGCTCGAACGGCCCGCTCTCCCACAAGTCCAGCGGGTCGGGCGGCTGCACGTCGTAATGCCCGTAGAACAGCACATGCGGCCCGGTGCCCGTATCGGCGTTGGGCGTCTTGGCCAGCACGCACGGATGCCCGGGCTCGTCCTTGGTGCCCGTGGGCAGCACGCGGGCCACCAGCCCGGCCTCGTCCAGCCGATCGGCCGCCCACTCGGCCGCCTCCTGGCATTGGGCCTTGTACGCCGGGTCGGCACTGATGCTGGCAATGCGGAGCCAATCGCACAGCCGCTCGATGGCCTGCGATTCGGTCTGTTCGAGCTTCTGGAGAACCTTGTCGATCATGCCTGCTCCCTACGCGGCTTCTACGCCGTCGAAGGGGCATCGTTGCAGCCTCGACCCCAGACTTCCCGGCACAACTCCAAGGAGCCGCCGGAATCAGCCCCCACGCTGCTCGGCTTCCTGGCGGTCCAGGGCCTCGAGCATCAGTTCAATTGGCGGCTGGGGGTTGCGGCCCACCACCGTGCGCCCGCAATCCGGGCAGATCGCCGACCCGCTCTGAGGCACATGGACCCACGTCGGGTCCATCTTGGCCCGGCCGTCCCGAGTCCAGTTGCACGCCTCGGCGGGCACCAGGGTGTCGGTGCCTGTGTTCGGATTTCGCACGGGAAATGCCACGCCGTCCTTCAGGCGAAAATCCTCGAAGATTTCGCCGGTTTGCATATCGATCAGCGTGTGCTCCTGGCTCCATCGCTCCAGCGAGGCCGTCTCGCTGCGAAACGCCCGAGCCCCGAACACCGCCGCGCCAATCAGGCAGCCCAGGATGACCACCGCCAGGATGGCGTTCTTGGGCGGGAGATTGCCCGATCTGCCACCACCACCGCCCTTTGGTGCGGCCGAACGCTGGCGATCGAAGTCATCGACCAAGGTGCCGAGGCTTTCCTGTTGGACCTGTGTCATCGCCGCTCCGATCGGCCGTGCAACACTCGAAAGAACCGATCAGGGCACAATGTAGGGATCCCGAGTCGAGATGTTGAGCGTCTTCTCGGGCCAGGTTTCCAGCATGTGCCGCCAGAAGTCGCCTGGTGCCGTCAGCTTCGTGCCCGTGGGGAACCAGAAGTCCGGGTTCGTCGCCTCGGCATCGGTCATGAGTTTGACATGCCCGTCGAAGAACGACAAGTGCCCGAGTGCCTGCGTTGCGGCGACCTGGGAGGGGTCGGTGCGAGTTCCATGTCGGAACGCCACGCGTCGCAAGTCGGGATAGTTGAACGGATCGGCCTCGTGCAGCCGGCGCCCGTTCTCACCGGGAGCCACCGTCCGGTCGAGCTCACGATTCTGACGATACCACGCGCCCGTGCCGCCGAACGCGCCACCATACCACCCGTTGGTGCCATCGCGCTCGCCGATGGCGTGGTCATAGTCGGGCTTGGTACGACCCGAGGCGTACCGATGACCCTCGAACACGGCCACCTTCTGGTACAGGGTGCCGACGTTGAAGAGGTAGGGCTTGTAGTTGCCGCGATCGTTCGGGCGCGGGGCCGTACCGCCCTCGCGGGGTGGCTTCGTCGTCGTCGTAAACTGCGTGCTCATGTTGTACGGGATCATCCGCCCCGTCGTCCAGAATGGACCCTCGGCCAGTTCGGGCCAAGGCACGGATGTGAACCGATTCGCCGGGCAGTTGTACTCGTCCACCACGTCACGATACCAGTTGAAGCGAGCCGACCGAAACGTCTCGCTCTCGCGCGTACGGCCCTGGATGCGCACGTTCTCGCCCGGCCCGTTGCGACCGTTCATGTGCGCCAGCGGGCCCATCCAATCCCACGTCTGCATGGCCACGCCGTTGTAGATGCCGAAGCTCGCGTCGTAGCCGCTGGTGTCGGGGCTGCCGACGATCATGTCTTTGTATTCGCTCGCGTAGACATTGACGCTCTGGACGTGCGAGCGCAGGTTGTTCGAGCCGATCACCTGCTTGGCCAGGTCGCGGGCCTGACCGAGCGACGGCAGCAGGATGCCGATCAAGAGGGCGATGATGGCGATGACCACCAGCAACTCGATCAGCGTGAAGCCCAGACGCACGCGGTTGCCTCGAAGCATGTCGTGATACCTCCCCAAATCGCTCGTCTCGCAACGAGCCGAAGTCTAGCCCCCAATCCAAACCACACCGGCCAGTGGTTGCGGCAGGAACAATGCCTTTTGGGTTTTTAGCGCAGACTTAATCTACCCTCCTGTCGCACCTGTCGCCCCCTGTCGCTTGTGCCGGCCTCCAAGCCCAGTTCCAGCACCACCGCCGCCGCAGCCCCACGCCCGCTCCGCACGGCCCCCTCCATCGGCGCCGGCCAGCCCGTTGCGGTCGCGTCGCCCGCGAGAAAACACCCCTGATCGACCACCCGCCCCGCGCCCGGCCGCGCGCTCTACGAAGATGCAGCAGCCCAAGTTGAAGCGC
>CAYGTM010000084.1:1310-8406 GCA_964352795.1 uncultured Phycisphaera sp. | reverse complement strand
TCCTTGCCCAGCGCCTTCAGGCGTCCCCCGGCGATCGCCCGCCCCTAAGCGACGCCGACCTGCCCGACGAGGTGCGGGGCGTGTACGAGAAGCGGGATTCGGTGTATCAGGCGCTGGCCGAGGAGGTGCTGGAGGTGGGGAGGCTGACGGCGGAGGGCGTGGGGGAGCGATTGGTCGAGATTTGGGGCTCGTAAGGGCCTTTCCCATCTTGACTTGTGGCAATATGTTCGTATTGTGTACGGAATGAAGGACGACGAACCCTCGTACCGTGATGCCTTGCCACAGGGCCCCGCCCATCGCCGTGGGGCGGGGCTGAATCCGGGCAACCGCTTCGAGGATGTCCGCCTGCATGTGCTGGGCGAGGAACTCGATCGGCAATGGGTCGAGCGGGAGGCCGAGGGCGAGAACGGCAAGTTGGTGAAGGTCCAGCGGCAGGTTTTTCACGATCGCACGAAGACCATCCTCAACCGCGTCGCGCGCACCAGCGACGTGCCCTTCGACTGGACGCTCAACCCCTATCGCGGCTGCGAGCACGGCTGCATCTACTGCTTCGCGCGGCCGTACCACGAGTACCTGGGCTTCAGTTGCGGGCTCGACTTCGAGACCAAGATCATGGCCAAGCCCGACGCGCCCGAACTGCTCAAACGGGAACTGGCCAGGCGGAGCTGGAAGGGCGAGCCCATCGTGATGTCGGCCATCACCGACGTGTACCAGCCCATCGAGCACGAGATGCGCATCGCGCGGCAGTGCCTCGAGGTGCTTGCCGAGTGCCATCAGCCGGTCAGCACGATGACCAAGAGCGCGATGGTGCTGCGCGATGTCGACCTGTGGCAGAAGCTTGCGGCCCACAACGCCGGCCGCGTGATCGTGACGCTGGTGACCCTGGATGCCGAACTCGCGCGCACGCTCGAACCCCGCGCGACCGCGCCGGCGGGTAGGTTGCGGACCATCCGCGAACTGACGGCCGCCGGGGTGCCCGTATCGGTGAACATCGCGCCGATCATCCCCGGGCTGACCGACTCGGAGGTGCCGAACATCTTGGAAGCCGTGGCCGACGCCGGCGCGCGGCGGGTGGCGTGGGTGATGCTCCGGCTGCCCTACCAACTCAAGGACCTGTTCCTGGATTGGCTGCAACGCAACGTCCATCCCGATCGTGCCCGCAAGGTCGAATCGCTCATCCGCCAGAGCCGTGGCGGCAAGCTGTATGACGCGAGCCACAACCGTGGTCGGGGCGACGGCGTGATCGCCCGCCAGATTGCCCAGAACTTCGACGTGTTCACTCGGCGGTACGGGCTGAACCGCGACATCCGACCGTTGTCGAGCGCGCATTTCGTGAAGCCGGACGTGAGCGGGCAGATGGGGTTGTTCGGGTGAGCGATGTTGTGCGAGTTAGTGTTCGAGCCACTGGCAGTCGGACACAAGGCAGATGCCGCCGTACTTGCGCAGGGCGGCGCGTGCTGCTTCGATGACCACTGGCGCGGAGTCGAGCGGTACGGCTAGGAGCACGAGCGAGTTTGTAGAGACACCGCTGACGTCGTCGGCCCGCTGATCGCCTCGATCGCCAAAGCCCGAGGCGTTGGGCAGCACGGTATAGCCAGTCGCGCCCGCGTCGCGGAGCTTCGTGAGCAGGCGGCCGAGGTGCAGCGTGTCGACCACGATTTCCAGGCGTTTCATGTGGCGCATGTGGGTCTCGTGGTTCGCCTTGGCGGTCGGGGTGTTCGGGTTCTTGGTCATGGAGCCCACGACCACTGGATGATCATGGCGTAGAGCGGGATGCCCACGATGATGTTGAATGGGAACGTCACGCCCAGCGACATGGGTACATACAAGCTGGGATTGGCCTTGGGCAACGCCAGACGTAGGGCGGCCGGCGCGGCGATGTAGCTCGCGCTGCCGAAGAGCACCGCCAGCAGCAGCGCGTCTCCGGGAGAAAGCCCGAGCGCGGCGGCCGCGGCGATGCCGAGCGCGGCCTGCACCGGCGGGGCGATGAGCGCGAAGCCGACTAAGAATGCCCCGGACCTTTTCAGGTCGCTGAGCCGGCGTGCGGCCATGAGCCCCATGTCGAGCAAGAACAGGCACAGGACGGCTTGGAAGGGATCCTTGATGAGTGGTTTCATCGTGGCCCAGCCCGAGTCTCCGCAGAGATAGCCGATGACCAGGCTGCCCAGCAGCAAGACGATGGCGCTGTTGGCCAGGGCTTCGTGGGCCATCGAACGCCACTCGGTGCGTTGGCCTTCCTCGCCGGCCTTGGTGCGGCGCATGAGGCTCGCGAGCACGATTCCGGTGATGATGGCAGGCGATTCCATGAGTGCCATGGCGGCAATCAGGTGCCCGCTGTAGGTGCTGCCCGAGCGTTCGAGGAAGCTGATAGCGGTGATGAACGTGACCGCGCTCACCGAGCCATAGCACGCGGCCACGCCCGCCGCGTCTTCGGTCTTGAGCTTCGTGCGCAGGACGAGAAAACCGAGCACTGGGAGCACCGCGCTCGAGAGTGCGGCGACGCCGAGGGTGGTCAGCACCGATGGGCTCAGCCCGCTGCGATGCAACTCATAGCCGCCGTGGAACCCGATGGACACCAGCAGGTAGATCGAGATCGCCTTGGCGACGGCGGGCGGGACGGACAGGTCCGACCTCACGAGCATGGCGAACATGCCCAACGCGAAAAACAGGATGGGTGGTGAAAGCAGGTTTTGGGTGAGGGCCGAGGGGTCCACGGATGTTCCTGGTGCCGGCTCTTGGGCTCCTTCCGCGTGCCGGCAGTGATGGCCCCTCTCCGTGGGGCGTGCGATCAATCAAAGCGGGCGAACGGACTCGAACCGTCAACATTCAGCTTGGAAGGCTGACGCTCTACCATTGAGCTACGCCCGCGTGCGATCACAGTATATGGCGGCTCCGGTGCCCGGGTCAGTCCAGCACCTCGCCCAGCGCCACCAGCGCATAGGCGGTGATGAGCACCGGGTCGCTTTCCATCCAGCGATCGTGTACCGAGCGGAACGAGCCGTCGTCGTTCTGAAGTTCGGCCAGCCGCTCGATGAGGTCGTCGGCCCAGTTGGCCTCGCGCGTCGATCCGTCCTCGGTGGTGACTTCGAGCGTGGGCTGGCCAAAGGCGTCGAGCGCGCGTGAGAAGGTCAGCAGGAAGTAATATGTTCCCTCGGCGCCCAGCCCGGGATTCTCCTCAAGCGTGTAGTTGTTCGAGATCCACTCCCGCGCGGCGGTCACGCGGATGTCGTCGGCGGGCAACTGGGCGTACACATAACTCATGAAGCCCGCGTAGGTCATCGAGCCGTACGCGCGCAGGCGGCTGATCTTCGTGCCGTCGTCGAGGGTTTCCTCGATCATCGCGGCCTTGCTCTCGCCCTCGCCCACCTTGTCCCCGCTCGGGGCGGTGGCGTAGACGAAGCCGCCCTGCCGCGAGCCGTCGGCGTATGCCATGTCGTTGACGCGATCGTCCATCTGCGTTCGTTCGAGGAACACCAGGGCGCGTTGCACGGCCGGGTCGTCGCTTGGCACGCCGGCTTCGTTGAGGGCCCACATGAACATGTGCAGGTTGCTATTGTCGGGCCGTCCGCTGCCGCCATAGCCCACGCCGCCGTAAAACGGGTGTGAGCGTTGCACGCGAAGTTCTTCGTTGGTGTTGTCTTCGCTGTATTGCATCGTGCGCAGGAAGGCGAGGGCCTTGCGAGCGGCGTCCTCGGCGCGCTGGGTGTCGAGCCGCGTGAGCGCCGCCAGAGAGATGGCGGTGTTGTACTGCGGAAGGATGCGGTCGTAGATGCCCCCGTCGCCCTGCTGCATCGTGAAGATATACGCGTAACCGCGGTCGAGAGCGACCTTGGTGGCGTTGTCGCGCTGGGCGAGCGCGCTGTCGGCGGTCATGCCCAGCAACACCAGGCCCGTGATGGCGGGGAGTTGCGGGCCATCGGGGCGCACGTTCCAGCCGCCGGTCTCCTCGTCTTGCTGGGAGAGCAAGAAGGCCGCCGCGCGGTCGCGCATCTGCTTGGCCTGCGCCAGATGCTCGGCGCTCGGCTTGCCGCCGGTCTGCGCGAGTGTCGTAGCGCTCAAGACCATCACGCACGCGATGGTCGCAACATGCTTCAAGGTATTCACGATCGTCCTCCAGAATCAGGTGAATCAGATCAATCGGATCAGCCGCCGCCCCACCCATTCCATCGCCAGAAGCACTAGCAACACGACGAGCACGATCGGCCGGTCCCACAAGGGCTCGACCTGGGGCTGCCCGGCGATGACCACCTCGCGGCGCGGCAGCACGCTCGGCAGTTCACCGAGTGTGTCCATCCCCAGCACGCGACCGCCGGTGCGCTCGGCGAGCGAAGCAAGCAGGTCGTGATCGGCCATCGGGTCGCGCAGCTCGTCGCTGTCGGCAAGCACTTCGACCTCGATGCGCAGGCCCAGCGGGGCCAGCAGCGGTTCATCGACGATGATCTCGTACAGGCCAGGTTCGGTGGGCAGCCACGAGGCGGCGTAGCCCTGCGAGAGCGCCCGCCGCGCGCCGGTGTCCTCGACGCCAAGGGTCAACGATTGTGCGACTCCCGAGCGATCGCCTTCGTTCATGGGCCGAACCTGCGCGCGGATGGCCGGCAAACGGCGATCGACCAGCGATTGGTCGAGCAGGCGCACCTCGACGCGCGCCGGCCGCTCGACCAACGCGGGCCTGGGCGAAACGCTCAGCGCGGCTTCCGCGCCGGTGCGCGCCAGCCGCCCGCGCGCCTGCATGCGCACCAAGGGCAGATAGAACCGCTCGAACAACGGCTCGCCGCGCCCATAGCGATACCGCCAGAGTTCATCGGTGGCGACATACACCACGCGGCCCGCGCCGTAGGGCATCGTCATGACGGCGGGCATGGTCGAGCCCGCGCCCGCGCCTTCGGCCGGCTCGAAGCGCGCCAGCACCTCGGCCGTGGGCTTGAGCGATTCCTCTTCCACGCGCTGCCACCACCACAGCCGGTTCCACCCCGTCGCCGGGTCGCTCAGATAAGCGGGCCATGTCGCGAGGGATTCGTCGAGCCGCAGCACGCCAAGGCGTTCGCCCGATGCGGTGCGATCGAGCACCACCGGCTCGCTCGACGTGCCGATGCCCGCGCCGCGATCCATGCGGAAGGGCAGCAAGTCTTCCAACGGCGTGCCGCGCCAGCTCGCGGGGGTGTTGCTTGCCCCGCCGATCCACAGCAGCCCCGCGCCGCGGCTGGCCACGTGCTCGCGGAGCTGGTCGAGCTGCTCGGCGCTGAACAGGCCCGAGCGCACGTCGCCCATGACGATCACGTCGTACTCGGCCCATTCCTCGTCGCTGGTGGGCGGATAGCCGATGGCGGTGTCGCCCTCTTCGATGAAACTGCGCCGGGCCGCGAGCAGGAGCGAGCTCGACCGCACGCTGGGCTCGCGCAGCAACATGCTGGTCAAGTAGCGCCGCTCCCAGCGCGGGCCGCCGTCGATATACAGCACGCGCAGCGGGCGATCGACCACGCGCACGCGCAGGTTGGCGGCGTCGTTCTCACTCAAGAGATCGGGCTCGTCGGGCACGAAGCGGACCACCCAGTCGGCCTCGCCCGCGGCCAGTTCGCCGGCCACCAGCGTGGCCTGGGCGATGTCGTCCTGCCAGCGTTCGTCGTTCGCGTCCAGGCGCACGCGGTCGATCACCTCGCCGGTGGCGCGGTCCTCGAGCCGCAGCTCGCCCGCCGAGCCCGAGGCCGGGCCGCGGCGGTCGAGGCGGACGTTGACCGGGGCCTGGTCGCCCGCGAAGGCGGCCTCGGGCGCGACCGCTTGGGCGATGGCCACGTCGGTTGCCGCTTGCGGGCTGCCTAGCGGCACGACGTGGACCGGCACGCGCTCGCCCACGAGCCGGCGGAGCACGGCCGCGGAGGGTTCGTCGATGGAACGCCCGTCGCTCAGGACGACGACCGCCGAGAGCGGCCGCGCCGCCGCGCGCGTGAGCGCGCCAGAGATGGCCGAACCCAGCGCGGTGCGGCGGCCGTCGGCTTCGGGCAGATCGGGTGGGCCTGCGGTTTCGGTATCCGTGGCCGATCGCGCGCGCAGGTCGAACGCGGCCGCGTCGAACCCGAGCCAGACCAGCTCGCGGTCCTTGGCCAGTTCGGTGAACATCGCTCCGTGGCGCGCGAGCAACGCTCGAGCCTGTTGGTCGCGCGTGGCGCGGGGGCTGCCCGGCACGGCGATGGGCGCGTCGGCCACGCGCATCGACACCGAGCGATCGATGAGCACCAATACCCAGTCTGGTTCGAGCCGCTCGTTCACACGCTCGAGGCGTGGGCCGCAGGCGAGGATCACCAGCACGAGCAACAACACGGCGCGCAGGAACGCCAACGACAGCCGCGCGGCCTTGGGCCCTTCGAGCTTGCGATAGCCCCACCAGCCCAGCATCGCGCAGCCCATGACCACCAACGCCCAGCCCCAGGTCGGCAGCGGGCGATCGAAGCCCAGCGTGACGCCCTCTTGCCCCAAGCCCAACTCGCGCAGCGAGAACAACCGGCTGAACAGGCCATCGGGAGCGGTATTGATCTGTGAAAGCAGCGCGCGCATTCAGGCCGCCTCCCGCGTGCTTGTGACGCTCACGCCCGAGGCGGCGGTCACCTGGGCATGGCTGAACAGCCGCGCGAGCACGGCCTCGAGCAGCGCCAGTGCGAGGGCCACGCCCAGCAGGATGGCCCCAAGCGCCAGGCTCGGCTCGCTGGCGGCCATGGCCTGCGCGGGCGCGACGGCACCGTCCACCGTTCCACTCGGCCGGTCGAGCCAGGTGATGGCGTCGTCGTTGCCCAGTTCGACGCCCAGCGCGATCGCCACCGTCTCGCGCACGCCTTGGCGGGCGACGGCCTCGCGCGCGGCGCCAGCGTGCGCGGGCGCGACGGCCACCAGGCCCACCGGCCTGCCCGCGCCGTCGAGCGC
The DNA here is from genome assembly GCA_964352795.1 of uncultured Phycisphaera sp. Taxonomy (GTDB): domain Bacteria; phylum Planctomycetota; class Phycisphaerae; order Phycisphaerales; family UBA1924; genus JAHCJI01. The sequence goes on along the minus strand of CAYGTM010000084.1, from coordinate 1,494 downwards.
CAGCCAGGGGCCGGCCTGCCGCAGCGGCTGGGCGCTGGCCCCATCGTCGCCCACGGCCACGGGCGCGATCGATCCGCCTGCCGCCAGGTTCCACCCCGGGCGAAGCTGCACGGCGGCGCTCGGCGCCGTCGGGCGAGTGCCGGCGGTCCACGGCGTGGAACCCACGGCCCGGCCCACGCCCGCA
>CAYGTM010000084.1:0-1300 GCA_964352795.1 uncultured Phycisphaera sp. | reverse complement strand
CTCCTGCACCAGCGGCACGATCACCGGGCGGGCGGGCAGGTCGGTCCAACTCGCCGCCAGAGGCATGGCAAAGACCACGACCAATCCGTCACCGCCCTCGTCGCCCGGCCGGGCCACGAGCGCGGCGGGCGAGCCATCGGCCAGCGTGAGCAGGCGGCCCGCGGCGTTGCCCGGCTCGGCGGCCAGCGGCAGGCTGCGGCCCACCGTTACCGGGCGCAGCAGGCCTTCGAGCTCGCCCTCGACCAGCCGCAGCAACCCCAGCGGGTCGTCGCCCGCGGCCCTCGACAGACCCAGCGGCTGGTCGTGCGTGACGGCCTCGGGGCCGATGGTCCACGGCAGGCCGAAGGCTTCGGTGAAGCGGTCGGCCCACGGCGCCAGCGAGCTGGCCGGGTCGGGGAACACGGCCACCAGCCCGCCTGCCCGGGCGAACTCGCCCAGGGCCCGCCACCCGCCGGCTCGCAGCTCGTTGGGCGACAGTACGAAGGCCGCGTCGGCCCGGGCCAACCGGGGCACGTCCACCACGCTGGGGTCCAAGGTGGTGGCGGCGATGTCGGCCAGGGGGTCGCCCTCGCCCATCGCTTCGGGGGCCATCGCCACGCGCAGCCAGGCGGCCGGATCATCGGGGTCGAGCCCGGCTTGGGGGCCTCCGATGGGGTTGGCCGCGTCGATGATCGCCACGGTGAGCTGGCGGCGCAGGGCGACGGCGGCCACGCTCGAGTCGTTGCCCGGCACGCCGTCGCGTGCCATATCGGGATCGATCTGCGCCTGGAGGTACGCCAAGCCCCTCGGGCGGCCGACCACCTGGGCATCCAGCACGACCGAGGCCATGCGTTCGCCGGGCCGCAGGCGGGCGGCGGCGGTGGACCACGGGCCCGCGCCGCCGTCGTCGATGAATCGCAGCCGCACGCCGACGGTCGCCTCGGCGTTGAGCCCGGTTCCCGAGCGGCCCACCGTCACGCGGGCGGGCGCGCTCACGGCGACCGCCTCGCCCTGGCCTACGACCAGCACGGGGCGGATCGGGGTCAGACCGGCGATGCCCACGTCTCCAGCCACGCCACCCGCCCCGGCAGTGGCAAGGGAAGGATCGCTCACCAGCACGGCCACGGGCGGCCCCCGGCCATCGACCTCGGCGGCCTGGGAGGCCGTGGAAGCCTGGGTGTCGGTGCCTTCTGGAAAGACCCCCGCCACGCCGTCGGCCAGCACGGCAATCACCCAGCGGCCGCCTTCCTGATCGTCACGCGCGGCGGCCGCCAATCGCTCGGCGGGGCGGGCACGCGGGGAGGCGCGAGCGGCGGGGGGG
>CAYGTM010000083.1:0-8411 GCA_964352795.1 uncultured Phycisphaera sp. | reverse complement strand
GTCTTGTTCCTCCACCCGAGATCGTTGCCGTTCTTGATGATTTCGATGCCCGAGTCGACACGTTCAATGTGATGGATGTTCAGCACGCCATCGGCAAGGCGGTGTCCGATTGGGAGTCGCTGTCTTCAGACGGTCGGCAGGCTGCTTGGGCGGAATCGGCAGCTTTCGGCTTTAGCACGCACGAAGCACCCGGTGGTGGCCCTTGGAAGTCTTACTTCCAACCTATGTGGACCTGCGGGGCTGGTGACAACTTGGAGTGTCGTCCCGACCTGTGTCGAGCCGATGCGGCGGTCATCGACTACTGGTCAACTCGGGCCCGCAACGCCAAGCATCCTGTCCTAAAGGCTCGATACGCTGACCTCGTATGGGACACGACGAAGTTTGTCACGACGGGAAAGCCGGGAATCGAGTTCGCTCGGCTGGCGATCGACAACTACGTTGCCGCCGCAACGCTGGACGACGGCACCTCCTGGAGTGATACCCACGAAAGCGTCGGGCGTGCCCTCACCCTCGCGTTGAGCATCAAGGACAAGGTTCGAATCGGTCAAGCAGTGGATGCCAACATCGACTACGTTGATCGCACGACCATCGACGACAAGCCCGGTACTTACTGCTATCTGTTCGACAATCTGCTGCCGCCCCGCAATGGGCCAGACCTTTCGAAGGACGTGGAACGCGGCATCGTTGATCGCATGGAGAGGCAGTTCGCGGAGATGACCACGCCGGGCGGCCAGTGGGACGTTGAACCGCGGAGCACGCAGAGTCTCGGCGTTCGGCTGGCCGGCTATTACCATCGCAATGGCAGAACCGAGGATCGGATTCGCGTGCTGAAGGCCATCGGACAGGCATTCGAGCGCCGTGCGAAGTTGGGTGATGCGATGACCGGCGTGATGTTCCTTGAGATGGCAAGAACGACGTACGTGGAGGCCGGGCTGAAGGAAGATGCTGAGCGGGTGCTGTTGGAGGCGCAACAAATATCTCCTGATGCTGTCAAGCAGCTTGCCCCGATCACCGTTGAACACGAGATCAAGAAGTCGGACGTGGACAAGTTCTGTGAGATGCTCACCGAGGGTGGCGACATGGAAGTGGCGCTACTCCGATTGGCTAGGGACTTCCTTCCAGATCAGAACAGACTGGCCAGTAACGTGAAGGATCGCGACAGAGATTTTCCGTTGCAAGCGATGATGTCACGTACTGTTTTGGATGAGAGCCACATCAGAGCCGACATGGGAGACGCATCCGGCGATCCCGATGGGAAAATGGTTTATGAGACATCTCAGCAGGTCCAGCTCACGGCCCTATGGATGAGTTGGGGCTTCGATCACCTTTTGGCCAACGGGCTGACGACCGCGCACGTCATTGATTTCGTTCGGCAATCTCCACTCTTCGCCGAGGACAGAATCCCGTTGATCCGGCGTGGCGTAGAGGCGCACATCCTGGGAGATTTCATTCAGTCCATCCACATCCTCATGCCGCAGATCGAGCGGGCTGTGGTCAACATCGCACGCTACGTAGGCACACCCACGGTGAAGCCATTCCAGAGTGGGAAGGGGGTGATGCAGTCGAAGAACCTGCAAGACGCGCTGGAGCGTGACGAGGCTGTGAAAGCGAAGCTGGGTGAAAACCTGCGTATGTACTTGCTTTCCACCCTGGCCCACAACAAGGGGCTCAACATTCGCAATGAGGTCTGCCATGGACTCTGGACCACCGATCAATTCACAAAGGCCGCAAGCGAACGGGTGCTACACATGCTGTTGTTGGTGTCCTTGCTGCGGGCAAAGCCGAAGGACGAATCCGAAGCGGAATCCTGACCCATGACCCACGCCCACACGATCGAAACCTTCCTCACCACCGCCAGCGGCCCCATCTGCGACGATTGCTTGTCGCTGCACACCGGCATCACGCCGCGGCAGGCGGTGAACCTCAACGCTCGCCGTCTGGAGGCTCGCAAGCTGGCGGCGCGGCGGGAGGTCTTGCTTTGCGTGTATTGCAAGGACCACAAGGTGTGCAACCGGGCGAGGGTCGCGAGCCAGACGCCACCGGCCGTTCCGCCCCTGCCCGCGCAGAAGACGCCGGGCTACTGGCACAGGGAGGGCCACGTGCAGGACGCCATCGTGGCGCACCTGCGGGGCGAGGGCTACGCCATCCTCTCGGCCGCCGACACCGCCAGCAAGGCGGCGGGCAAGGACATCATCGCCGAGAAGGATGGGCGGGAGCTGTGGATCAGCGTCAAGGGCTTCCCGACCGGCACCGCGAAGACCAACGCGAGTTCGCAATCTCGGCACTGGTTCGCCAAGGCCGTGTTCGACCTGGTGCTGTATAAGGACCAGCCTGGCGACGCCGCGCTCGCAGTCGGGCTGCCTGATGGGTATACGACGTACCACAACCTGGCCAAGCGCGTGGTGTGGCTTCGGAAGAACCTGCCGTTCTCGATCTATTGGGTTGGCGAGGATGGCGCGGTGCGGTGCGAGGCATGAGTGTGCGTGTCCCCCTGGCCATCCACTGCCCCCCGGTCCTCACGCCAAAACAAGCCCACCGCCTCGGCCGCGTCGCGCGCACGCGTGGGTTTGGCGTGGCCAATCGCGGGCTGGGGGTGCTCATCCCTCTGGGGCAGTTCGTCGCCCTTGCGATGTTCGCCTCGTGGGGCGTGGTGCTGCTGGGTGGCGACGCGATGGTGTGGCGCGTGCTGCTGGCGGCGTACGTCCTTGTAGTCGTCGCCTTCGGCCTGGGCGTGGTGTCGCTCGTGCTGGGACAAGTGCGGCACGATCGGGTGCTCGACCTCCAGCACACCGCGATCGCTCTGGGCCCGCTGCTGGGCGTGGCCAGCGGCGTGCTGTTCATAACCGGGGGCACGGTCTGAGCGGGTCGCCGGCCAGAGCGCCGAGCAGCATCGCGATAGCGTGGCGTGAAACCCCGCGGCGAACGCGGCCGTAGACGCTCGAAGACCTCAGGAGGATTCCCATGCGCCCGACCCGACTTGTCGCGATCACCACGCTGGCCCTGGCCGCTTTCGCCCACGCCGACCAGACCGGCTTCGACGAGTTCGAGTCGGGGTTCCTGGGTACCACATTCGAGTCCGGGGGCATCACGTTCTCGGACAACATGCAGTTCAGGGGCGAGGATCCGCTGCTGTTCGCCGCGACCAACAGCACGGGCACGTTCACGGGCGACCCGGCCTTCAGCCCGAATAACACGATGAACTCGGGGCTGTGGACCACCGGCACCACCGGCTGGTTCGTCCGCAGCCACCAGTGGATCGCCACGACGGGCGAGCTGGACGACCACGCGTCGGTCGAGCTGTGGTACAACTCGGGCGCCGACTGGGACGGCATCGAGGTCTATCTCGAGGGCCTTGTCGGCGACAACGTCGTGGTGTTCGATTCGTTCACGCACCGCCAGACCGCCGCCAAGTACGAGCACGCGCGGCTGGAGATCAGCGGCACGCCCTTCGAGCGCATCCGCTTCATCTGCCGCGGCGTGGGGCCGACGGGCGACCGCGACGGCATCCTGGCCTGCTTCGACAACGTCGTCACCGAATTGACCGCGTGCGCCGCCGACTTCGACGGCGATGGGGAGCTGACGATCTTCGATTTCCTGGCGTTCCAGAACGCGTTTGACGCGGGGTGCGAGTAGAAAGCTGGCCCCCGGTGCGATGGGCTATGCTGGAACGTGAAGGACTGGTTGCACGCCATCGTGGCTCGGATGTCGGGGCTCTTCCACGATGATGGCGGGCATTGGCGCGGCTGGAAGCCGCCGACGGTCGCGGGAACGCCCACGGCCATCGAGTGGCTGGGCGACGCGGCCGGTGGTGGCGACGCGGCGCTGGCCGGGCACGTCGCCGTGCTCATGCGTGAGGTTCCTGAGACCAAATGGATTGAACTCGACCGGGCGTTGCGTTCGCCCTGGCTGACGCCCGGGGGCGCCCGGCGGCTGGCGTCCCACGAGCCGGCCATAGCGGTGGAACTGCTGGGCATCGCCACGATGAGCGCCGACGGCTTCACGCGTCAAACGGCCCTGGAATTGCTGGCCCAGCTCGGCCACGCCCGGGCAGTGCCGTACGTGCTGCTGAGGCTGGGCGATTGGGTCGAGCCAGTGCGTGCATCAGCCTTGTCCGCGGTGCGAGTGGTGCTCGGCGGCGCGTCCCCGGAAGTTGTCGACGCGCTGCTTGACCACCACCGGCTGATCCAGCGATTGCCGCGCGTCGAGCGGGTCGACCTGCGGGGCGTGCACGACGAGATCCTGGCCTTGCTGTATTCCTCGGCGGCCCGCGAGATCGTGACAGGCGGGTTGCTCGGCTCGGGCGCGCTGCGGCGACGGTTCTGCTACGCCGTGCTGGGCGATGCCGTGCTAGCCGACGAGCGGCTGACGCGCAGGGCGCTGCTTGACCACGATCCGGCGGTGCGCCGATGGCTGGCTCGGCGTGTCGCCGGCATGCCCGATGCCGCCCCCAAACACGTCATCGAACGGCTGCTGGGCGACCCTTCGGCTACGGTCGCGGCGACGATGATCCGCTCGCTGCCGCGCACGCTGTTGCTCGAGCATGCCGAGGCGCTGCGCGAATGCGCGCTGGCCGATGCGCGGCCAACCCGCGTAGCGGCCCGCTTCGTGCTGCGCGACATCGATGGGTTCGATGCCGCCGAGGCCGCACGGACGAAGCTCGATGGCTCGCCAATTGAGCGCGTTCGCCCCGGCTGGGTTGCGACCCTTGGCGAGGTGGGGGTGGCGGGCGATGCGCCGCGCGTGGCGATGCTGCTCGCTTCCCATCGGGCCCGCGTGCGTGAGGCGGCCCTGACGGCGCTGGGGCGTTTGTCGCCCGGTGAGGCGGTCGCCCGCGCCGCCGCGATGCTGGGCGACACGAGCGGACGCGTCCGACGCGCGGCCGTAGCGATCCTCGTCCGCTCGCCTCGCGACGAATGTCGTCACTCGGTTGCCAAGGTGTTGCAGTTTGGCACCGCCCCGGCGCGTGCGGCGGCCATCGCGGTGCTTGCTACGTTGCCGGCGTGGGAGCCGATGCCGTATCTCCTGGACGGAGTGCTTGACGACGACGAACTAGTGCGGCTGCGGGCCTGGCAGAACATCGACGCCTGGCAGCGGCGGTACGGGACCATGGGGTGGGTGACGCCCTCGCCCGAATGCCGCGAGGCCATCGGGCAACGGTTGCCCAGCGTGACGGATGTCCATCATGTGCCAGATTTCGCGGCTGGCTCGTGGGCCGTGCTGCTGCTGCGACTCGCCGCGCTGTAGACCTAAGCAAGCGGCCTACGCTGCCTTCTTCCCCGCCAGCTTCTCGCTCGCCTGCTGGATCAACACATAGAACAACGGCACGAACAGGATCGCCAGGAACGTGGCCGCCAGCATGCCGCCGATGACGCCGGTGCCGATGGAGCGGCGGCCGGCCGAGCCCGCGCCGCTGGCCAGGGCGAGCGGCACGACGCCCAGGATGAACGCGAGCGAGGTCATGATGATGGGTCGGAAGCGCAGGCGCGAGGCTTCGATGGCGGCCTCGACAATGCCCTTGCCCTGCTGCCGCTGAGCGACGCAGAACTCGATGATGAGAATAGCGTTCTTGGCCGCCAGGCCCACGAGCACGAGCTGGCCGATCTGGAAGTAGATGTCCTGCGTGTAGCCGCGCAGGGCGATGGCCAGCAACGCGCCGAAGAGCGCGATGGGAATCACCAGGAGCACCGCGATGGGTAGCGACCAACTTTCGTACTGCGCCGCGAGCACCAGGAACACCACGAGCAGGCCGAAGGCGAGCACCATGGGCGCCTGGTTGCCGGTCTTGATCTGCTGGTAGCTCTCGCCCGACCATTCGATGGCGTAGCCCGGCGGCAGCGTGTCGGCGGCGATGTTGCGCAGGGTCTCGATGGCCTGGCCGCTGCTGACGCCCACGGTTGGGGCGCCGGTGATCTCGATGGCGGGGTAGCCGTTGTACCGGCTGATGACGTTGGGGCCGGCGCGGAAGCTGGTGTTGACGATCGCCGCGAGCGGAACCATCTCGCCCAGGCTGTTGCGCACATAGATGCGCTCGATGTCCTGGGGCGTGTTGCGGAAGTCGGACTCGGCCTGCACCTGCACGCGCCAGATGCGACCGAAGCGGTTGAAGTCGTTGATGTAGAGGCTGCCGAAGTAGGCCTGCATGGGCTCGAAGACACCCGCGAGGTCGACGCCCAACATGCGTGTCTTCTCGCGGTTGAGCTCGACGAAGACCTGGGGCAGGGTGACCTGGAGCGACGAGCTCAGGCCGGTGAGCGTGGGATTCTGGCTTGCGGCGTCCATGAACTGGGTGCCGACCCGGGCGAGTTCTTCGGTGGTGCCGCCGCCGCGCTGCTGGAGCTCGAGCGTGAAGCCCGCGCGCGTGCCCAGGCCGGGGATGGCCGGCGGATTGAACGAGATGACGATGCCGTCACCCACGGTGGCCATCAGCTCGCGGCCGGCGGCGATGACTTCGTTGGCGCTGAGTCCATCCTCGTGTCGCTCGTGGAAGGGCTTGAGCGAGACGAACAGGATGCCGGCGCTACTGCTGGTGATGCCGCCGTTGAGGAAGTCGAACCCACCCAGCGCGGTGACGTGGTCGACGGCGGGATGGGCCGCGAAGAACTCTTCGGCCTGCTCGATGACGCCCTGGGTCTTGTCGAGGCTCGAGCCCTGGGGCAGCATGACGGCGGCGATGAGCACGCCCTGGTCTTCCTCGGGCAGGAAGCCGCCCGGCACCGTGCCCGACAGCCGGTACGCGCCCAGGCACAACACGCCGAAGATGGCCAACGCGACGACGGCGTGGCGGATGCCCGCGTGGACGGCCGTGACATAGCCGCTGGTGACGTGGTTGAAGCCGTTGTCGAAGCCTCGGAAGAGGATGTTCTTCTTGCCCGTGCCGGGCTTCAAGATAAGCCGGCACAGGGCGGGGCTGAGGGTGAGCGCGACAAGCCCAGAGATGGCCACCGACACGGCGATGGTGACGGCGAACTGCTTGTACATCTGCCCGGTGAACCCGCCCAGGAACGCCACGGGCACGAACACCGCGCTCAGCACGAGCACCACGGCAACGACCGGCCCGGTGACCTGCTCCATCGCCTTGATGGTGGCTTCCTTGGGTGAAAGTTTCTCGTCGTGCATCAGGCGTTCGACGTTCTCGACCACGATGATGGCGTCGTCGACCACGATGCCGATGGAGAGGACCAAGCCGAACAGCGTGAGCGTGTTGATCGAGAAACCCAGGGCGATCATGCCCGCGAAGGTGCCCACGACCGCGACGGGGACGGCCAGCAGCGGGATGAGCGTGGCGCGCCAGGACTGGAGGAAGATGAAGACGACCAGCAGCACGAGGACGACGGCTTCGAGCAGGGTGTGGACGATCTCGCTGATCGAGTCGCTGATGAAGATGGTGGTGTCGTAGGGAATGAGCCAGTCGATGCCGGGGGGGAACTCGCTCTGGGCCGAGGCCATCTCGGCGCGCACGGCTTCCATCGTGCTCAGGGCGTTGGCGCCCACTTGCAGGTAGACCAGGATGACCGCGGTTGACTGGCCGTCCAGGCGGCTAACCAGCCCGTAGCTCTGGGCGCCCAGTTCGACGCGGGCCACGTCCCTGAGCCGCACGAGGGCGCCGTCGGGAGTGGCACGGAGGATGACGTTCTCGTAGTCCTCAACCTCGCTGAGGCGGCCGCGCGTGAGGACGGGCAGCGTGAGCTCGACCTCGCCGCCACCCACGACGCTGTTGGGCCGCTGGCCCACGGTGCCGGCGGGGAAGACGGCGTTCTGGTCGCGCAGGGCGGCGGCGACATCCGAAACGGTCAAGCCCTTGAGCGCGAGGCGGTCGGGGTCGAGCCACACGCGCATGGAGTAGTTCTTGTTGCCGAAGACCGTCGCATCGCCCACGCCCGGCACGCGCTTGAGCCGGTCGAGCAGATTGATGGTCGCATAGTTGCTCAGATAGAGGTCGTCGTAGCGGCCGTCCGGCGAACGCAGGGAGACTACGCCCAGGATGTCGGTGGACGCCTTCACCACCGTCACGCCCTGGCGGTTGACCTCGGCGGGCAGTTGCGGCTCGGCGATGGACAGGCGGTTCTGCACGTCGACGGCGGCCAGGTCCTGGTCGGTGCCGATGTCGAAGGTGGCCGAGATGTTGCAGGTGCCGTCGTTGCCGCTGCGCGAACTGTAATAGATGAGATTCGGGATGCCGCTGAGCTGCTGCTCGATGGGGGCGGCCACCGACTCGGCCACGGTCTGGGCGTCGGCGCCGGGGTACACCGCGGTGATCTGGATCACGGGCGGGGTGACCTCGGGGAAGCGGGCCACGGGCAGCACGGCGATGGCCACCAAGCCCGCGATCAGGATCAGCAGGCTCAGCACGATCGAGAAGACCGGCCGCTCGATGAAGAAGCGCGAAATCACGAGGGCTCGCCTTCGCGGGG
>CAYGTM010000082.1:0-8429 GCA_964352795.1 uncultured Phycisphaera sp. | reverse complement strand
ATGTAAATCCCTGCGGCACGCCCTGGCACCATCGGGCGAACTGCTGCTCGTAAAACGCCCACAACTCGTCGTGGTCGGTGGCCAGTTTCAGTTCTCCGCCCGGCCTGAGCACGCGCCAGCAATCGGTCAGGAAGCCGTCCTGGAGCACTCGATTCTTGTGGTGCTTGCGCTTGGGCCAGGGGTCGGAGTAGTAGAGATGGACGGTATGGACGCACGAATCGGCCACGCGCCACGTGAGGAACGCCACCGCATCGGCGCGCAACACCCTTGTGTTCGTGATCGCGCCGGCGTCCCGATGGCGGCGCACGCGGTCGGCGGTATAAAAATACACGTCTGGGTCCTGCTCGATGGCCAGGAAGTTGCTCTTGGGCCGTGCCCGGGCGGCCTCGACGAGGTACCCGCCCTTGCCCGGGCCGACCTCGACTTCGAGCGGGCGCTCGGGATGCTCGAACCAGCGCGAGGGATCGTGCCGGGCAGCGTCAGGGCGTTCGAGCAGGTCGTCGGGCAGCGTGCCCAGCTCGTCCTTGGTCACGCCCACCACGCCCGGTGCGTCGTCGAGGGTTTTGCCACGGCCCAGATCGGTGCCCATCAGTTGGCCTCCGGGCTCAAGGTCTTGCTCATGATGAGGCTCTGATAGTTGGTGTAGGGCCATTGCCAGGACTGCACCACGCGGTAGCCGCGACGCTCGTAGTACTCGCGCAGCGGCCCGTCGGGCTCGGCCATGCTCAGGGCCAGTTCGGTCGCGCCGATCGCCAGGGTTTCGCGCTCGATCCGCCCGAGCAGCGCGATGCCCACGCCAGAGCGTTGCAACCCCGGCTCGACGGCAAACTGCGAGAAGTGCGTCACGTCCTTGCGCAGGAACCAGGGCGGGAAGGCCGCGTCCTCGCGTTCCTGGAACAGGACGGTGCCCAGCAGCCGCTCGGCGAAACGGCTGCTCGGCGTGCTGTCACTGGGCGAGAGGGCCACGAAGGTCTGCCCGCGATAGCAGCGCTGGCGGGTGATCTCGACGGATTGGCGGCCGGCAAGGGGGTCCATCCCGCGCTCGCGCTGCCCGGCGTACGCGCGGTGCAGCAGGGCCGTGATCGGGGCGATCGGATCGGTGGCCAGCAGGGCCCGGACCTCGACCGAGGCGGGTGAGGTCGGGTTGGAGGCGGCCCGGGGTTGGTTTGTGTCAGGATTGGCCATCCGGCGTGTGGGTGCCTCCGCGGCTGAGTCGTGCGAGAAACGGTAACGCTAGACTCGCCAAGTGCCCACAACGAACCCCGACACAAAACCGAATGCCGCCGCCACCGACGCCAAAGCGACAGCCATTGATGTTCGCGTCCGATATTGCGAATGCGACCCGATGGGCGTGGCCCACCACGCCAGCTTCGTGCCCTGGCTCGAGATGGCCCGCACCGAGGCCTTGCGCGCCAGCGGGCGGACCTATGCCCAAATGGAGGCTTCGGGCGTGTTCCTGGTCGTGACGAAACTGGACCTCGCCTATCGCCGGCCCGCGCGGTACGACGACGTGTTGCGCATCTCGTGTGTGGCAAGCATCTCGGGCCGGGCCAGGCTGCGACACGAGTATCGCGTGGAACTGGCCTTGGCGGGCGACGGGCGGAGCGAGCGGATCGGCGACCAGCCGATGGTGACCGCTTCGACCGAGTTGGCGTGTGTCGATGCCGGTGGCCGGCCCACGCCGATGCCCCAGTGGTTGGTCGAGGTCATTGTCGGGACGGCCTGAGCACGATTGAGCACAATTGGTCACGTTTGATCACGCGCGGAGAGCCCATGGGCGACTCACCCACGGAACAGCCACACAAGCCAAAGCGCCGCTCTCGGCTGCGGCGTTGGGCGTGGCGGGCCTCGCTGCTGCTCGTGGTCTTGGGCGTTCTTGGCATGACGGCCGTCGGGCTGCTGTTCACACCGGCGGCTGGCGTCATCTTGCGGCCCAAGCTCGAGGAAGAACTGGGCGTGCGGGCCGAGGGTGGCTCGCTGCGGCTCGACCTGGGCGGGGACATCATCATCCGCAACGTCACGTTCCGCACGCCAGATCGTGCCGATGGCCGGGGCCCGGTGGGCGAGGCGTCTCGATTCCTCACGATTCGCAGCGGGCAGATCCTGCTCGGCTGGCGCGGCAAGCTGCGGGGCCAGTCGCTCGTGCGCCGCGTCGAAATCTTCGACGCCGACGTGCGGCTCAGCAAGCCGCTGGACGACTTCGACCTCAACATCCTGGCCATCGAGCCGCCCAAGGGCGCGGGTGGTGGCGGGCCGCTGCCGAGCATCGTGGTCCACAAGGCGAGCATCCTGCTGGGCGAGCATACCACCAACGGCGATATTACCGAATTGCGCACCCTACCACTGGTCGCCTCCCTGCGGAGCTCTCGTGAAGAGCCCGGCTCATACGATGTGACCGCCTTCGAGGATCCCGCACTGAGCTCGAGCGCCAAGCCCCTGCGATTCGAGGGGCGGATCGGGCCCGATGGCTTCTCGGGCAAGCTCGGCAGCATCGACCTTGCCGACTTCCCGCCCGAGACCATTCCCCTGCAACTGCGCGAGGCGTACACCGAACTCGACGCGGGCGGGCGCACGCGAGGCGCGACGGTGCGCTACGACCAAGCGGTCGACGTGCTCGAGCTTGTCCTGGACTTCCACGACTCGTCGCCCTTCCCCGCGCCGTTCGCCGAAGACTCGGAAATCCGGGCCCGCCTCGATCTCCGCCTGCCCGTGCCCACCGACGAGGAGGGCACGCTGAAACCGCTCATCCCCGCCAGCGGCAGCGGGCAGTTGCGTTTGGTGCAGCGCCCGGCCCCCATCAATGGCCAGGGCGTCTCGTGGCGCAGCGTGCAAGCGCCAGATGAACCCGGCGTGACGGGCCTGGGCCGGCGGACGCTGATGATCGAGGGCCGCCTGCGCAGCACGATCGAGGATGCCAATGCCCAGATCGGCCTGCGCCTGTGGCTGGGCGGCGCCGAGCCGTTGTACGAGTTCGAGGTGGCCACGACCGAGCCGTACGCCTTCGGGCCTGAGACGCCTTGGTTGCATCGGCGGGCCCCGGTGCTCGAGAAGGTCTCGCAGGTCATCGATATGTTCGAGCCCGCCGGCACGGTTTCGCTCGTCGCGCGCGTGGCGCAGGTGGCCGAAGGCGAGGGCGTGCGCCAGACTGTCGAAGGCCGCGGCACGATCCGCGACGCCAGCGCCCGCTTCGAGCACTTTCCATATCCAGTCCACAACGTCACCGGTTCGATCGAGCTTGACGACGGACGCATCCGGCTTGTCGGCCTGCGCGGCACCACGCCGTCTGGCGCGGAGGTTCTATCGTCCACGACCATCACCCTCGACAAGGTGGCCACGGGCGTCGAGGTCGACGTGCAGGCGTTCGGCATCCCTTACGACGGCGCGCTCCGCCGCACGCTCGACGAGGTTGCCCCGGAGATCCGGAAGATCATCCTGAATGAGGACGCGCTCGCGCTGGCGTATCGGGAAGGGCTGGTCCGAAGCCCAGGTTCGCCGGGTCGCGCGCCGGTGTTCGAGCTGGGTGGGCAGGCCGACGCGCACATTCGCGTGACTCGAACCCCGGGCGTCGACGGCAGCACCACGGTGCACGTCGAAGCGCGCAGCAGCAACTTCGGCCTGTTGCCCGAGGCCTTTCCCGTGCCCGTCATCGCCACCGATGTGCTGCTGACCATCGACTTGCCTTCCGAGCTCGACACGCTGGCCAAGGGGCTGCCGCGAGCGTTGCGCGTGGCCACCAGTGGCGCACGGGCGACAACGGTGGCCGGCGGGCAAGCCGAGGCATCGGTCGTCGTGAGCGTACCGCTTGATGAACCGCCGGGCGAGGAGCGGGCAACGACGGTGGACCTGACGGTCGACGCCAAGAGCGTGCCCATCCACGAAGCGTTGCTGGCCGCCGTGCCGGCGGGTGATGAGCAGGAGAACGAGGATGGCACCCCCACCGGCGGGCCGCGTCGGCTGCTCCGCTCGCTGGGCCCCAGGGGCGTCATCGACACGCTCGTGCGCGTGAGGCGCAACGATGAAGGCGAGATCGACTGGTGGGCCGAGATTTCGCCCAAGGACGCCTCGCTCGTGCCCGCGCCGCTCGACACGCGCCACCCGCTGACCATCGAACGCCTCAACGGCACCATGCGCGTCGATGCCCAGGGCCTGCGCGGCGAGGTGTCGGGAAGGACGCGGCGGGGCGGGGACATCCGCGCCAACCTGCGCGCCGAGTTCGAGCAGGACAGCGTGCTGGCCGTCATTACATCGCAGAATCTGAATCTCGAATCACCCGTGGAAGACGCCATCGCCGTCGTCGCACCAGCACTGGCCCGCTCGCTCGTCGAGGCGCGAGAGTTGTTCAACGTGCGCGGCGTCGCGGGCATCTCCGCGAGTGTCCGCAAGGCGGGCGAGGACATCTCGGCCGAGGTTCGCGTCTCGCGCGTCCACGAGCTGCGTTTCGACTGGCTCGACGGTCGCATGGGCCTGGACAACGGCCGAGGGTCGATCGTCGTGACGACCACCGCCGAGGGGCCGCTGGTCACCTTCGATCGCGTGCTGGCCGACGGCAACTATGAGGGCGAGCCCATCGGCCGAGTGCGGCTGCGCGGCGAGATCCCCATGGACGCCCTGCGCGATAGCGGCAGCATGTTCACCCGACCCACCACGCTCGACCTCGAAGTTCAGGGCGGGGCGCTCGAATCCAAGCTCCTCAGAACGCTGGCCAGCAACCGGGGCGGCGGCGGCGTCGAGTCGGTGCTCGACGTGTGGGACCTCAAGGGTGAGTACGACGCGCTGGTGGCCCTCGAAACCCCGGCGTATTCGGGCGAAGGCGGCGGGGCCAGGCCGCTGCGCGCCTTCGAGCTCTCGCCGTACAACGCCTCGCTCGTGCTCCAGGGCCGGGCCGTCGACGTGCCCTGGGTGAGCGGGGTGATTGCCGGCCGGGAACTGGCACCGAGCGAAGACGGGCCCGGCGGCGTCTCTCGGTACACGGGCGAGATCGATTATCTGACCCTGGGCGGCGATGACTGGTGGGTCTCGCTCGACGGCTACTGGCGGGCCGATGGCGGCAGCCGGACCGAGTTCGAGGCCGCCCTCGATGGCCGCATCCGCGCGCCCGAAAACCGCACGACGCGCACGTTCGGCTTGCCGACCCCGCTCCTTGGCATCGTGCCCGTTGGCGTGAGCACCGCGATGGAAGCGATGACTCTCGAGAACCTGGGCGAGGTGCTCGTCGAAGATGGTCGGCTACGGGTCAGCAGCCAGCAGCGCACGCCGACCAGGATCGAGCTCGACACCACGCTGGCCCTCGAGCATGTGCGACTTGGCAACCGCTCGCCCCGCGGCGGGGATGGCACGCTCGAGCCGCGCCCGATCGCCGATTTCACACGCAGCGCTCTGAACCTTGAAAGCGACACCGCGCACCACTCACGCCGCGCCACGATCGATGTCTCGGCCGCGGAGGGCCAGGTCTGGAACCTGGATGTCGCCGGCGTGCGATTGCAAGCCGATGTGAATCGCAACGGCACGGTCGACCTCACGAATATTCGCGCCGACGGAGGCGGCGGGCGGATGGCCGGTCGGGGCCGCATCATTCTTCCGCCGAGTGAAGGCGATCCCTCCCGTTATGAGTTGGATTTAGCCGGCGCGGGGCTGCACACCGAGCGTCTGCTGGCCGCCGTGCAGGAACGTGAGCTCGAGGTGCCGCGCGGTGCGGGAGACCTGGACCTGTCCGTGGGCCTGGCTGGAGCGTTCGGCGAGCCCGAGAGCGTGCGTGGGCGTGGGTCGATGCGCATCCGCGGTGGTTCGCCCGTCGAGCTGCCCCTGGCCATCCGCGCTGCGGTCGAAGCACTCAACGTCAACTTTGGGGCCGATCGCTACGACGCGATGAACGCCGAGTTCTACCTGCACGACCAGACCATGACCTTCACGCGCCTGGCGGTCAGTTCCGACTCGGTGATCATCAACGGCTTGGGCACGGTTGGGCTTGAAGACGGGGCGCTGGACATGAGCATCACGAGCCGGCCCACGCAGGACACCATGGTCCGCTCGTTCTTCCGAATGCTGCGCGAGGTGATCGTGGGCATCGAGCTGCGGGGCACGCTTGACGATCCCGCACCGGCACCCAGGCCGCAAGCGCTCGTTGGCCCGCTGGATCGACTGCGGCAAATGATCCTTGGCGGCCTGACCCACGACGAATGGACCAAGGAACGCCTGCGTCGCTACGACCGCCAGCAAGGCGAGCCCACCAGCGGGTGGTAACCCCGGGGGCCATCCAACGCGACCGGGCTGCTACCCTAAGGGCCCATGCAGGACGGCACGGCACGATCTCAATCCGAATCCCAGAACACCCCGGTCCCGCGCACCGATTGGCAGGTGGTGGGCCAGCGCATCGACGAACTCGTGGGCATGGTCGCGCCCGACGGTGCCGACGCCTTCGATCGTAAACTCGTGGCCGAGCTCGTGGCTGCGGGGCTCAAGCTGCTGCCCGATGGCCGGAATCGCGGCGAACTGAAGCTGATGACGGCGGCCATGAAGGAGCTGCGGTATGCCTACCGCATCTTCGGGCGCTACGACCAGGCCCAGAAGATCACCATCTTCGGCTCGGCCCGCACGCCCGAGGACCACCCGGACTTCGAGTCGTGCGTCGGCTTCTCGAAGCTCATGGCCGAGGCGGGCTGGATGGTCATCACCGGCGCGGGCGACGGCATCATGAAGGCCGGCCATGTGGGCCCGGGCAAGGGGGCCAGCTTCGGCGTGGCCATCCGCCTGCCGTTCGAGACCACGGCCAACACCGTGATCCACGGCGATGAGAAGCTCATCCACTTCCGCTACTTTTTTACGCGTAAGCTCATGTTCCTGTCGCAGGCCGAGGCCGTGGCGCTGTTCCCCGGCGGGTTCGGCACGATGGACGAGGCGTATGAGACGCTGACGCTCGTGCAAACGGGCAAGAGCGGCATGATCCCCATCGTCATGCTCGAGGGCAAGGGGGGAGGCTACTGGGAAGAGTTCCACGCCTTCGCCCGCAACGCCCTGCTGAGCCGCCAGATGATCAGCGAGGACGATACCGCCCTCTACTACCACGCCAAGAACCCCGCCGACGCCGTGCGGCATGTGCTGGACTTCTACCGCAACTATCACAGTTCGCGGTACGCGGGCGACGAGCTCATCATCCGCGTCCGCCGCCACCTCGCGGATGGGCACCTGGCCACGCTCAACGATGAGTTTGCCAGGCTGGTCAAGACCGGGCAGATCCGCCAGGGCGGCCCGCACGAACAGGAAGACGAGCACATCGAGCTCCCGAGGATCACGCTGACCCACACTCGGCGAGACTTCGGGCTCGTCCGCAAGCTGATCGATCGCATCAACGAACTCGACGCCCAGGCCGACGAGTAACTCGACGCCCATGCCCTCACCGCATCGCCACAGCCCGGCCCGAGCGAGCCTCGCCCTGACGGCGGTGCTGGCTTTGGCGCAGGCCTTCGGCTGCGCCACGAACGTGCGCATCCCAGATGCACCACCGCCGGTGGATATCGAGCCGGTCACGTCCTTCGCCGGTTATGGCATGGAACTGCGGCTGTGGGCCCTGGACGCTACATCGTGGAAGCGTTCTCGGAACAATGCCGAACTCGAACAGTTTTACCAGGCCTGGCTTGCCCTTGAAGCCCAACGAACCGCCGAGGCGATGGAAGCCGTAGCCGCCGACGCCTGGGACGATGAGGATCAGCAGCCCCAGCCTGCGGGTCCGCCACTCGACCAGGCCGACGATGGGCCCAAGACCTTCGAGCAGTTCGTTCGGGCCCAGCACGTCAGCGGCCCCGATCGGCCCGGGCTCGATGAACTGGCCCGCTACAGCGACACCCGAGGCTCGCTTGACGCCCACGCCCGGGAAATCTGGGAAAGCAATGGCCTGGAGTTCGCCCTCGTGCCCATCGGCGAACTTGCTGGCCTGCGCGCATCGATGGGCGTGCCCGGGCCACTCGAGCGCACCTGGTGGGGCGCTATCACCCCCTGGTCGCACATGGCCAAGGGCCCGGCGGCGGGGAGTCGCAGGCTCGATACCGACATGGGCCCGCTCGTGCTGGGGCCGGGTCGTATGGCACTCGTCGGGCGCGCCTGGCCAGCCCCGGGCGTCGGCCAGCCCGTGCTCAGGATCGAGTTGTGCCCGCAGTTCGTGCCCGCGCGGTCTTCGATTTCGGTGCTCGAATCTCGCCTGACGGCCCGCCTGGCCGCCGACGACACCCCACCGAGCGCCCTCGACGAGGGGCCGGTCTTCGAGCGTCTCATCCTGCGAGGCTCCCTGCCCAGGGGATACGCCCTGGTGGTCGCGCCCGCCCAGCGATTGCAACAGGCGGAACTGTTCGGCCCCGATGTGCCCACGTCGAATCTGGCCGAGGCGTTGCTCTCGGCGGTCGGGCCCGATGGCTCGCCCCGGCCCGTCGCGTTGGTGG
>CAYGTM010000081.1:0-8470 GCA_964352795.1 uncultured Phycisphaera sp. | reverse complement strand
CGACACCACGGGCCTGCTCATCTTGACCAACGATGGCGCACTGGCCAATCGTCTGGCGCATCCGAGATACGAGGTGCCCAAGACCTACCGCGCCATCGTGAGCGGCGTGATGACCAAGGAAAGCCTGGCCGACCTCGAACGCGGGGTCATCATCGCCCACCGCACGCAGGGCAAGACCAGGGGGGCCGAGCGCACCCAGGGCGTCCACGTCACCGTCACCAAGCAACTGCGCGACCGCGCCCATCTCGAGATCACGCTCACCGAGGGCCGAAACCGCGAGATCCGCCGCGTGCTCGCGCGCGTGGGCTGCCCGGTGCGCAAGCTCGAGCGCGTGGCCATCGGCCCGGTCAAGCTTGCCGACCTGCGCCGCGGCCACTGGCGCGATATCAAGCCCAGCGAGCTCAAGGCCCTGAAGTTGGCCGTCGGTTTGATCGAAGAGGGCAGAGCGCCCCGCCCCAAGCGCCGCCCGACCTCGGAGAACCGCTGAGCGATGCCGAGCGCCCCCGACTGGCTGCGACTGCCCGACACCAAGGAGATGGCCCGGGCCACCCACGTCAGCCGCATGGCTCTGCGCACGCTCCTGAGCAGCCGCATGCCGCAGATGGCCGCCGCCCTCGCGTATCGCACGCTGTTCGGCCTGCTGCCCATCAGCATCGTCGCCCTGGTCATCGTGCGCATGTTCGTGGGCGACGACGACCTCAAACGCCTCGTCGAGCAGGCCATCCGCTTCACGGGCATCGCCGAGGTCATCCAGTCCGAGATAAGCGAAACCACGACCGACGACCCAGACCAGGAAGCCGCGGCCGCGAACTTCTTCTCCATGCTCCAACCGCTCATGTTCACGGGAGGGGTGCCCGCCGTCCGTCCAGCGATCCCTAATCCCGATACGCTGCCAACGACGGGGACGCAAACCGCTGATCCGCAGGCCGAATCGTCCCCGGCCGAGAACCCGCCCATACCCGCCACGCTCGACGGCCTGATCGACATCATCATCGAGAAGTTCGGCGGCATCCGCTTCGACGCCATCGGCCTTGTGGGCGGCTTGGTCCTGATCTATGCCGCGCTGGCCATGGTCGTCGAGGTCGAACGCTGCTTCAACCAGATCTGCCACGCCAAGTCGGGCCGCAGTTGGGCCCGCCGCATCACGCAATACTGGACCCTCATGACCCTGGGCGCCATCCTCATCGCGTTCACGTTCCTGATCGGCGTGCAGTTCCGAGAATGGGTGAGCGCCATGGCCGGCGAGGGCGATGCGTTCGGCCGCTTCATCGTCGGCGCCGCGGGCTTCATGGTGACCGTGGCCATCAGCACGGGCCTGCTCACCCTGGCGTACATGGTCCTTCCCAACCGACGCCTGCGCTTTCGCCCGGTGATCGCCGGCGCGTCCGTCGCCGCCGTCGGGTGGGAAGCCGCCAAGTGGGGCTTCACGCAATACCTCGGCTTTGCCACCAGTTCCACGTCGACGTACACCAACCTGTACGGCCAGATCGCCCTCATCCCCTTGTTCATGATGTGGATCTTCCTGACCTGGCTCATCATCCTGTTCGGCTTGCAAGTGGCCTACGGCGTGCAGATGCTCGAGGACGGCGTGCTCCAACAAGACAACACCGACGAGCCCTCGCTGATGCTCGCCGGCCCGGGCGTCATGATCGACGCCGCCGCCGCCATCGCGCGACGTTTCGAGGACGGCCGATCCACCCGAACGTCCGATGTCGCCGACGAGATCGCCCTGGCCAACGACCAGAGCAGCCGCATCATCGAGGCCTTGCAACGGGCCGGCTTCGTTCGGCAACTCGACAACGGCGGCGGGTTCACGCTCTCCAGGCCGGCCGACAAGATCCGTCTGGCCGACATCGCCGCCGCCGCCAACGCCCCGGCGTCCTCGCGAGAGGGCTCGGCCGCCGCCGAACTCAACCGGGCGGCCGTCAGTGCCCTGGGTGAGGCCACCCTACACTCCAGAATCGTGGCGGCCAAAGCAACCCCGACCGAGCCCGGCGGCGTAGAAACCCCCAGGGAGGCCCCATGAATCGATCGGCAACAACCAAAGCCCTGACCAACGCTGCCATGCTGGCCGTCTGTGGCACACTGGCCGTGTCCGCGGGAGGGTGCTATCGCAAGGTCGTGGATTCCCGGGGTATCGGTTCCGATAGCGCCAAACTCCGCCGCCAGCACGAGAGCCAACCGCTCGACTTCATCACCACCGAAAACCGCGTCGACGATCGAAAGGTCCGCTCCGCGCGCGAGCGCGAGAAGTAATAGGGCCTAAACTCTAGCATATTCTTCCTCTTCCTAGGGAGCCAACATGGGCATCGAAGCCGCACTGCCAACCGACGCCATCCTCACCACCCAGCTCCAGCGCGTCATCAACTGGGCCCGCCGCAGCAGCATCTGGCCCATCCCCTTCGCCACCGCCTGCTGCGGCATCGAGCTCATGGCCACCGCCAGCAGCCGCTACGACCTGGCTCGCTTCGGCATGGAGCGCATGAGCTTCAGCCCCCGCCAGAGCGACCTGGTCATCGTGGCCGGCCGCATCGGCATCAAGATGATGCCCGTGCTCCAACGCATTTATCAGCAGGTGGCCGAGCCCAAGTGGGTCATTTCGATGGGGGCCTGCGCCTCGACCGGCGGGGTGTTCGACACCTACGCCACCGTGCAGGGCATTGACCAGTTCATCCCCGTCGACGTGTACATCCCTGGGTGTCCCCCACGTCCGGAAATGCTGCTCGAAGGCATCATGGCCATCCAGCGCATCATCGATCAGGATGGGATTCCCCCTAGGGGCCCCGGCGGCAAGCGCGTGCCCCTGGGCATCGCCGTCCAGCCGACCCACCAGAGCACGCCACAACCGGTGGGCGTTCGCGTCGGCATCTGATCGAGCCCGAATCGGTTTTCGATAGCCGACTTCCAGGTGCCGGGGGGGAACAATCCCCCACATGAAGATCCACGCCATTGCCGCCATAGCGATCGCCGCCCCTGTCCTGCTCGGGGCGATCACCGCCCTTGCCCAGGAAGCCGCGCCTCCACCATCCAAGGAGCGGGCCGCCGCCGAGCAGATCGAGAGCGACCCCAAGGCGGCCCTCCATTCCGCCCAGGCTGCCCGGGACGCCGCGATCGCCGCGTGGCCCACCGGCGGGGCCGACGCCCTCGTGGCGGCCGTCGAGCACCACGCCATCGTCGAGATGGTCGCGTCCCTCCCACCGTCGTCCCGCGCGACGCTTGGCGAGGTGTGGGCCAGCCACCCGGCGTTCGTGGCCGCCCTGGCCCGGGTCTACTCCGAGAGCAACGACGCTTCGAGCGTGGCGACCCTGGCCCAGACCATCGCTACCAGCCAGGCCGATGCCCTGACCAAGTACCCCGAACTTGCCGCCGCCGTCTGCGTCGTACTCGACCGGCCCCGCACGTACCCCGGGCTCGGCAGCATCCTGCCGGCTGGTGCCGACGCCTTCGACGCCCTGGTCTTCGCCTACGAGGACCGCCGCGTCATGGCCATGCCCCTCGACGACCTGCCAGCCGAGATCCTGGTCTACCTCACCGATACCGCCTTGACCGGCGAGGGCATCCGCACGATGTACCAGACACGCCGCAGGAAGGATCCCCTCGAGCTCTACCGCACCGTGCCGTACAAGCAGGCCGGCCTGCTCGCCGGTGAGCCCGCCCTGCCGCCCGAAGACTTCACCTTCGACCGCATCGCCGAGCGAGGCGGCCTGGGCCCGCTCCGCAGCTTCTACGCCGAGCAGTTGGGCCAGGCCTTCGGCTATCCCGTGTCGCTCGCCACCGGGCATCTGGGCGAAGACCGCTTCCTCGCGCCGGTCTACCTCGAACCCCAACGCCGGGGCTATGCCTGGAACTTCGACGCCCTGCCCGAACATCCGGGTCTGGCCTTCGGCACCACGACCCACCCGGTCACGGGCCAACCGATGCCATTGTCCGAGTTGGCCGTCACCGCCGACCTCGCGCGCGCGGGAATGGACGCTACACGGAAGGCGTGGGCGATGCTCGAGGCCGCCAAGATTGCCCAACCCGCCGCGAAGCTGCCGATGCTCGAAGCCTCACAATCGCTTACGCTGGGCTTCCCCGAGGCATGGGCTCTACTGCTTGATCTCAAGCTCGAACAGGCCAAAGCCGACCCCGGGGGCGCGCAGCGCGTGCTCGCCGAGTTCTTCGGCCGGGCCGACCAGCTCTCGCCGTTGCTCGCCACGCGCCTGGCGATCGACCACATCTCGGCGATGGACGACCAACGCGACGATCTGCTCGAGTGGCTCTCGCTGACCAGCCGCCGCGACCCCCACCGCTACGCCGCAGCCCAACTGGCCTTCGGCGACGCCGCCCTGGAGCGCGGTGATCGCGCCGCCGCGATGCGGGCCTTCGATGACCTGCTCAACCGCCAGGCCGACGCCACGCCCCTCGCTCTGGATGCCCTGGCCCGCCTGGAGGCCATGACCACTCAGGATGGGCGCGAGGGGGAGGTTGTCGAGTTATACGCGCGAACGCACCGACGCTTCCGAGCGCCTCGCACCACCCATCAGGCCGAGGCCCGGGCCAGCGCGTTCATGGTCATCGGCGAGCGGTACGAGAAGCTGCTGACGGACGCCGGCCGCGAGCGCGAGGCCGAGCGGCTGCGTCGGCGCCTCGATCAGGCATTACCCTGAATCCAATGCAAAAGCCCCGAGCGAAACCCGGGGCCGTTCGAATCGAAGGATGTCACTGGGCTTACTTCTTGAAGTTGAGCCCGCGGCCGATGCGACGGCGGCGGTTCATCATCTTGCGGCCGCCGCTGGTCCGCATCCGGGCGCGGAAGCCGATTTTGCGGGCCCGAGAAATCTTGCTGAGTCGACGTGGATAGTGCATGGCTCACACCTCGGGATAACCCTTACAATTCCTACCTGTCCCGCTCTAGGGGGTGAGGAGTGTAGCCCGGGTTGCGGGTCGGGCCAAGTTCTTCACGCAATCCTCATACAATGAGAAGTAAAAATCACTTGGCCTTGCGTCGATAATCGTGTAGACTGGGAGTGATCCGGGTTCCCGCATCCAGCTGTCGGTTGCCACTGGAAGGCCGCCGACTGCCGGATGCCGGAATCACCTGGCTGATGTTGTGCTGGTTGCCCCCGGATGGTGCCAGCCGTGCCGAGGTTGACATGCGAGATACCGGCGAACTGTGCATCGAGACGGCCGAGCGGGCCATCGGGTACACCTTCAGGAACACGAGCCTGCTGGCCAAGGCGTTGACGCACGCCTCGGTGACGGACGCGCGCGTGGACTCCAACGAGCGTCTGGAGTTTCTGGGCGATTCGGTGCTCGGGCTGGTGACCAGGAACGCATCTTCTCACTGTTCCCCAACCTGCTCGAAGGCGAGATGACCAAGATCAAGTCGACGGCGGTGTCGCGGCGCACATGCGCGGACATCGCCGACTCGATGGGCTTGATCGACCTGCTCTTGCTCGGCAAGGGCATGCGTGCGGGGGCCCCGCTGCCGCGCTCGCTGGCTGCCGCGGCGCTCGAGGCCATCATCGCGGCGATCTACCTGGACGGCGGGCTCGACGCGGCGCGTACCTTCCTGGCGCCCCACCTGGACCCGTGCATCCAGAAGGCCGCCCGCCTGGGCCACCAGGAGAACTTCAAGAGCGTGCTCCAGCAGCACGCCCAGCAGCAGTTGGGCGCGACGCCCCACTACCGCGTGATCGACGAGCAGGGGCCCGACCACTCCAAGAGTTTCAAGATCGCCGTCGAGATCGACGGCCGACGCTACCCGCCCCAATGGGGCCAGAGCAAGAAGCGAGCCGAGCAACTGGCCGCACTCGAAGCGCTGCACGAGATCGGCCTGATCGAGCGCACCAAGGACGGCGAGATCCGCCTCATCGAGTCGGCCGACGCGAAGTGAATGAAGGTTCGCAACCCGCCCGCTTGCGGTCGGAACTCGGATGGAATGAGTGCGCGCCATGGCTTGCCGCCTTCGCGAGCGGTGTCTTCCTTGGTCACATGCGAGAGCACGGCACGCCGAAGACGGGCAAGCCGTGGCACCCGGAGTTTGGAAGATCTATCGCGTCGAACGAACGTCGAGCACCACCGGCAGGTGGTCGCTGGCGGCGGTGTCGGTCGCGTCCAGGCCCAGGCGGGCCAGGGCGGCTTCGCTCAGAGCGCTGGTGTCGAGCACGAAGCTGTTGATCGCCTCGGCCACGGCGTCGCTGTAGAGCAGGAAGTCGAGCCGGCCGGGGGTGTAGGCGTTGCCCGGGTCGTACCATGTGTACATGGCCTGGTCGCCCAGGCGCATGGGGTTGGCGATGGCCAGCGGCGAGCCGTCGAGGTCGGCACCGGCGGCGATGGCCTCGATGGGCGGACGCGAGCCCACCAGGTTCAGGTCTCCGCCGATGACCACGCCCCAGGCCTCGCTGCCGGGGGTCTGGCTCAGGGCCTTGGCGAGCAGGTCGGCGACGGCGGTGGCCTCGGCCGCGCGCTGGCGATCTTCCTTGCTGTCCTTAGTGCCGCAGCACTTGAGGTGCGTGGAGCCGACGGCCAGCGGGCCCAGGGGCGTCTGGGCCAGACCGCCGACGAATCGCAAGGCGTTCTGGGCGTTGACCGGGTTGGGCGCGTCCATGGGCGTGAGGGGCGAGAGCGGGTGCTTGGAAGCGACGGCCACGCCCCAGGCGCTGCCCTTGAGCACATGCCAGTCGGTGGCGTCGTCGACGTGGGCGGTGAGCCATGCCTTGAGCGCCTCGGCGTCGCCTTCAACCCATTCCTGGAACAGCAGCACGTCGGGGTCGAGCACGCGGATGATGCGCGCGAAGGGGTCGGGGTTCTTGACCGGGCTCGAGTGCTCGACGTTGTAGGTCAGCACGCGAAGGGCGTCCTTGGGCTTGGTGGGCACGCGGGCGTCGGGCCGCTGCATGGGGCTGGCCGACGGCGCGGCGACCTCGAACGGGTCGGCCCAGCCGCTGATCTCACCTTGACCGTCGCGCATGACCACGACGCCGGCGATGCGACCCGATGTGCCCAGGCCCTGGGTATTGAGGCCGAGTTCTTCGGCGGCCGAGCGGGCGATGCGGGCCTCGTACCACTCGGCGGCGTGCGTAGGGGTGAAGGAGAAGCCCAGCCGTTCGTGGGGCACGACGCGGGCGGTGCCGTCTGGCGTGTGGATGCGGAGCATGACACCCGAGCCCACGCGCGGGGCGTCGACTTCGCGGGGCGAGAAGATGATCTCGATGTCGGCACCCAGGCCGCCTTCGATGGCGGGCTCTTCGATCGTGCGACCGGTCTTGGGGTTGCCGTCGGCGTCGATGTGGATGGCCACCGGCGCATCCATTCCCTGGAGCGTTCTGGTCGTGCCGTCGAGTTTGAAACGCAGGTAGAGCCAGTGGGCGTCGGCGACGGCGGCGATGTCGGCCGGCCACTCGCTCACGTCGCCGTCGAGGGTGATGGTCTGGCTGCCGGTCCAGGCCGTGAACGTGGCGGATTCGGGCTCGCTGGAGGCTTCGACGGTCGGCGCGGCTGTCGAGACTGGCGCCGCCGGAGGGGAATCATCCGAACACCCGCCCAGGGCCAAGCCGGCGATGGTGAGACTGAGGGCGAGCGAGCGGAGCACAAGGCGGGCGTGGTCGTTCATTGGATAACCGTACCCGCGCTGTGCGGGGCGAGGCAAGGGCTCACGAAATCCTCACAATCGGGCAGGAATCACCTCAGCCCGCCGCGGCCACCGCGGTGATAATCGTGGCGATCATGCCCAGGGCCAGCACCAGGGTCAGCACCACGAGCCAGCGCTGGGCTCCGGTCAGGGCGCGGCCGATGCGGGCGTCGCGCTCGGCCTCGTGGCGTCGCATGGCCTCGATGGCGTTGGCCAGGCGGTCGTTGGTGCCCGAGACGGCCAGGATGGTCTGGTTGATCTCGGTCAGGCTCTGGGCGAGTTTCTCTTCGCGCTGGGTGGCCCGGGCGATGGCCTGGGAGATCTCGTCGAGCCGGGTGCTCTGGGCGGCCAGGGCGCGCTCGACCTTCTCATGGCCCTTGAACTGGTTGGCCTTGATCTCGTCGATCGACGCGAGCATGGTGTCGATGCGCTCGCGGATCTCGGGCAGAGCGGCGGCCGAGGTGCGGATCTGGTCGAGCACGCCCATGGCTTGGTCGAAGCGACCGCCCTGGGCATCAACGTGCGTGCGCAGCTTCTCGATGAGGTCGACGACTTCGCCGATGTGCGGGCCATCCGAGCCTGTGGGCTCGGACTTGGCAACGGCCTTTTCGATGGCCTTGGGCTCGGGCTTGGGCTTCTTGTGGGCCTTGGGCTCGGGCTGGATCAGGCCCAGGCTCGAATCGTCCATGCCATCCATGAGCGAGCCACCGAAGGCACCCTCATTGGCGTGCTCGTCCATTTCGGGACGGCTCGAGGCAAAGACCTCGACCGGGCGCTTCGGGGCGTCGGGCATCCTGGGCTTGTCGGCCACGGCCACCGCGCTCGAAGCATGGGATGCCGGCCGCATGGCAGTAC
>CAYGTM010000080.1:0-8572 GCA_964352795.1 uncultured Phycisphaera sp. | reverse complement strand
GGGGGGAAAGCCCGCGTCCAAGGTCGTTGATCGACCGCTGCATGGACCGCACGCCCTTCTCGAAGGTCGCCAGATCCGCGCCGGACTGCTCGGCGGCGAAGCCGAGCTCGCTGAGCGATTCGACGCTCACGCCGGTGCGCTTGCTCATCTTGTCGAGCGTGTCGCCCATGGCCGTGAAGACCTTGACGGTGCTCAGCAGCGAGGCGACCGCGCCGGCCCCGATCGCCGTCAGCCTGGTGCCGACGCTGCGGAGCCCGTCCCCGAAGGCCTTGAGCCGCTTCTGGGCGCGCCGCAGCCCGGCCGACAGCTTGTCGCTGACGCCCAGCTCGACGAACGCCCGTCCGGCCCGGATGCCTCGGGTGTCGGCCATCAGATGCGACTCCCCCGTAGAGTGTCAGCATGGATGCGACCTTCAAGCAGCACATCGATGCGCTGCCCAACCTCATGGAGCAGTTGGTGGCGGCGACGCCCGCACGAGTTGCGGAAGTCACCGCGAGCATGCCTGCGTGCGGGGTGTACCTTCTGTCGGAGGGGCCAACGCATCTTTACGTCGGTCGATCGAACAGACTGCGATCGCGGATGCGAGATCACGGGAACGCCTCGTCGGCGCACACCAAATCCGCCTTCGCGTTCCGCCTGGCTCGCGAGGCGACCGGGCGGGTGAAGGCCTCCTACAAGCCGGAAGGATCTCGGAAGCAACTGATGCAGGACCCGGAATTCTCCGCTGCCTTCGTCGCAGCGAAGGAACGCATTTCGAAGATGGATGTGCGGTGTATCGAGGTCACCGATCCCGTCCGGCAGGCGCTTCTTGAGATGTACGCAGCCTTGGCCTTGAAGACGCCATACAACGCGTTTGAGAATCATTGAACCGGTCATGACCCCCTCCGCACGCTGTTGCGCCACAGCACCGGCAGCTTCGGGCGCTCGCGTTCGAGCGCCGGGGCCATGTAGGGACGGGCTGCGATCTTGACCTTGCGGCTCTGCAGGCGACCACGCCGGCGCGAGACGACGACGGTCGCGCCGCCGTGCTCGAGTGCTCGCGGCGCGACGCTCTTCTTGAAGCCCACCGGGCCGACCACCACGCTGTCGGACCTGCGGTCGTAGCCGAAGAGGATCAGTCGCCGCAGTGAGCCCTCGTGCGAGTGCGGCGGCTTGCCGGGCGGGGCCGAACCCTTGCGCTTGCGGATGCTGGTCCGGGCGGCGGTGCGGATGAACGCGCCGCCCTTGCTCAGCACACGGCGCTTGGCGGCGTCCACCGACCGCTTCACCGCTGGCCGGTCGAAGAACACGTCCTTGATCCGCATGGTGATCACGCGGGTGTACCTCCGCTGGGCACCACGCGGCCTTCCTTCAGCCCCTTGTTGAACGACGCCTCCTTCTCCTTGCGGAGTCGCCCTGCGCCGATGAACAGTCCCGCCAGACCAGTCAGCGCCGGCAGAGCCGGGCCCGCGATGGGCACGCCCGCGAGCGTGGGGCCGAAATCGTCGAGGGCCGATAGGGTGATCTGCCCCAGGAGGCCGCGGATCTCGCCGCCGCGTTCGATCGACGCTTTCCACTGGGCCCCGACGCGCTGGGTGTCCTCGAACCACGCCCTGTACTCGGCCTCCGCCTCGTTGAGCGTGGTGGTGCGCGGCAGGCCGCGGGTCTGCTGGATGCCACTCGGCGTCTTGACCTTGACGACGTCGCCCAGGTCAAAGCCGGCGCACGCACCGAGCCCTAGCGAGAGCATCACTACGCCGAAGCCGAAGGCCAGATGCTTGGGATCAATCTTCACGTGTGCCTCCTTGCTGCTTCTGGTTCCTGATGAACACGTCCTTGAGCACCGACACGGGGGCCGGGATGACCTGCGTTCGCTTGTCAGCGGCCCGGGCGAACGGGTCGAAGTCGCCGGGCCGGAACGGGCGGGTCTTCTTGGGGTTGCGCTGGGTGTTGGCCACCAGCGCCATGACCGAGCTCGTCCGGCTCCACTCGTCGCGCTGCCGGGCCTCGGCCATCGCGACCAGCTCGCGCAGCGTCAGGGTGGCTGGATCAATGCCGAGGATGCCGGCGCACTGCCAGACGAGCCGCCAGCCGCCGCCTCGACCGTCGGAGGCACAGCTTCGAGCACCGCCCGTTCCAGCGCCCCGCCGTCGATCAGCTCGTCGATCCGGCGTTCCACCACGTCCCGGGCCTTGTCCATCACGTCGCGTGTGGCCTTGAGCACCCGCCCGAGGTTGGCCCGGTCCCTCGGGCTCGGGCAGAAATCCACCAGTTCCTCCAGCAGCGCCGCCGTCGCGTGCTCGATCGCGTCCCCGGCCATCGATGCGCCGAACGCCTCGTCGCTGACCTGACGCTCATCCGCCTGCGGCTTGCACGCGGCGTAGATCACGTCGCACAAGAGGACGGGATCGCGCACGAGCTTCTCGATGAGCCCGTTTGAACCTTCGAGCACCTCCATGAGATCGACGCCCGCGAGCCCGCGCACGCGTTTGATCGCCGCGACGGTGATCTCGACGGTCCACTCGCGGCCTTGGTTGTCCTTGAACGTGCGCATCACTGCCTCCGATCCGTTATCCGCCGATCCAGCTCGGGGCCGTGTCCGAGTAGGTCACCTTGGCCGTCACCGAGACGGTGATGGCTTCCTCGAGCGCCTCGTTGCGGCTGAAGTTCGTGATCGAGAAGTCCGCCTGCAGCCCCTGGCCGTCGGCCTCGTCGAGGATCTGCAGCCCGATCAGGTCGTTGTTGAAGAACGCGTTCTTGATGGCGGTGAACCCCGCGTCGGCGGTGTCCCACACCATCTCCCACTCGACGCTCGCCTCCTTGAGCGTGGCGACCGTCGCACGCCAGCCCGCGTTGGCGCGGGTGGTCACGTCGGCCTCGCCTGCTTCGAGGCTGAGCGTCACGTCCCGGACGTTGTCCATCGCTGTCCACGAGCCGGCCCCGCCCTGGCCGCCGACCAGGTAGAGCAGCTTGGCTTCCATGCCGAGCTTGATTGCCATCGGTTACCTCCTCACCCGGTAGGTGACGCTCAGAACACTGGTGAATACGCGGTGCTGCTCGAGGCTCTCGCTGGAGACGACCGGCTCGTGCGCAAGGCCCGCCCACGCCGCCTCGGGGAAGCCCACCAGCCGCGTGTGCCGCAGGCGGTCGCCGATGGCCTCGGTGAGTCCGAGCAGATCGTCGATCGCGGCCTGTTCGTCTTCCGCGGGCAGCTTCTTCTGCACGCCCACATCGAGCACATGCTCGTAGGTGCTGCTCTCGCGGCTCGCAGCCGAGACGGTGGTCGTCCTCGGCACGACCGACACCCGCAGCTCGCCGAGATCCTCGAGCGTGAACGCGGGCTGGTACGTGCGGACGGCCGACACCGGCTGGGCGTAGGTGCCCGCGTTGATGTGCTCGGCCACCGCGTCGGCGAGGGTGCTGATTGTGCTCATGGTCCCTTCGCGCCTCCGATGAAGCGGCCTTCGAGGTAGGACACCCGGCGCTCGATCGCCTGGTACTCGGCCCGCAGCGACCGAGCCTCAACGATGAGCTCGTCCAGCCGCCGCTCGACGTGGTCGAGCTTGGTGGTCACCACACCCCACTGGACCGTGACGGCCAGCGCCGCCATGCCGATGGTCAGTGCGATCGCGGCCCACCGGTGCCCGCCGTTCGGTGGGGGCGTAGGCCTGGGGGGATGTCCGTTCGTGGGAACACTGGTCACGGAAGGTCCTCGGTGGCGATGTGCTTGGTGTGGATGCGAAGCGCCTTGCGGTACGGGTCGCTGTACCGCCACGGCGGCTGGCCGCCGGGCGCATTGACCTCGTAGACGAACACGGATGAACCGACGGTTTCGCGGACGCGGTCGCCGGCCTTGGGCAAGGCGGGGCCATCGCCCAGATCCAGATCAGCCGTGCGGACCAGGAAGTCACGCGACTCGATCCGGTGGATGAGCCCGGCTTCGTTGGCCTGCTCGAACTCCGTGCGGCCGATGGTGGCGTTGAGCTCGACCTGAGCAGCGCCCCGCTGGTACACCACCGGTCGCGTCATGTGCGCGTGCCGCTGGGTATCGAGGAACGATGCGCCTTGTTCGAGCAGGTCCGCCACGGTGAAGCCTCCGATCGATACGTTCGCTTACTGCGACAGCCGGATACGAATGGTCGCGTCGGCGTCCGCCGCGGCCCGCACGACCTTGCCGATGAGCTTGTTGCCCGTCGCGGTCTTGGTCGCCATGTCGTTGGTGTTGTCCCAGTACGCGAGCTGACCGGCGGTGAAGCCCGTGCCCGCGGTGGTCGCCTTGGGGAAGTCGAAGACCCCCTCGACCGCGAGCGCACCGAGCTGGCCCGCCTTGAGATCGACCCGGGTGACCCCGACCAGATCGCCCTGCACGACGACCGCGCCCGCGGGCGTGTCCGCCCCCGGCGTGTAGTCGATCGCCGCGCCCTGTTGTACGAATGTGGTTGCCATCGCTATGCCTCCGTTGCCGTTGCCTGTGTCACCGGGGTCGACAGGGTCGAACCCGCCGCCGCCGAACTGAGTCATGCCTCACCCTTGCTCTTCACGCCGCCACGCGGGTCCTGCAGCGCCACGCCGAAGTCGTGGTAGCCGCGCATCTGGATCCCCAGCCGGTTGAAGCTCTGCTCGGCGGTCTCGATGGTCGGGGCTTCTTGTCCGTTGAGGAACGCCACCTCGATGACCGGCAGGTCCGCCGGTGAGGCGAGCATGTACCAGGCTTTGCTCGATTGGCCCGGGTAGGCCGCGTTGCCCAGGTAGCGGCTGACCTCGACGCGGAATTTGCCCTGGTGTGGGTTGGTCACCGGGTACTTGGCGCTCGAGGTGTTGTCGCGCAGTTCCATGCTCTTGAAGAGCTGGCTGCCCAGCGCCGACAGCGCTGTGGGCACCAGCAGCACCTGCGGCATCACCCCCAGCGGCTTGCCGTCGGAGTCCACCTGGTCCATGAAGGCGACCTCGGCCTTGGTCAGCCCGTCGATCGACAAGGCCGTGTCCGCGCCGGCGAGGTAGTTGTTGTTGCCCGCCGTGTAGAAGCCCGAGTTCGCCAGGAAGGTCTTCCAGAAGATGTCGTTGATGGTCTTGCCCGAGCCCGCGCCGAGCTTGCGGGGCACGCTGGTGATCGCGCCCAGATCGTCGTTGATGATGTCGGTGCGATCGATCGACAGCATGAGGCCATACGTCTCGGCCCGGTTGGTGTAGGTCTCCTCGCCCAGCGTGCCGTGCTTGATCTCGCCTCCGGGCGCGATGCGCTCGTACTGGTCGTTGCCCGTCAGGCGGTAGCTGGTGACGGCCTTGAAGTCGGTCACGCTGCGCACCGCGGTGATGTTCCGCCAGGTGCGTTCGACGCTGAAGAAGCCTTCGAGCAGGAACTTGTTGGCGACGTTCGAGAGGATGCCGCCGATGCTGATCGTGCTGTTGGACGCTTCGATGCCCCTTCCGAACGCGGCATCCATCACGCCGTGCCAGTCGCGGAACGTCCGGCCGGTGTAGCCGTTGGCCCAGGCGGCATGCAGCAGCAGTTCCTGGAGCCCGATCGACTGCCCGAAGGCCCGCGCCGCGGCTTCCAGATCCTGCTCCGCACAGTGTCGCTCGGGAGTGGTCAACCGGCCCGAGAGCACGCACGCGGCTTCGAGAACCCGCTGGTTGACCGCCGGCGCGGCGGGGGCGTGAATGGCAGGGGCCTTGGGTCGGCTGGCCCGCAGGACCTCCAGTTCGGTCTTGGTCGCGTCCCAGCCCTCGCGGATCGAGCGGGCCTCGATCTCGGGGTGCTGGCCCGCGCACAGCCGTCGCACGGCGGCGATCCGCTCGCTCTCGGCGGCGATCTGCTGCCGCATGGTCTGCACCGGGTCGGTGATCGCGGGCTGGTTCGCTTCGGGCGCAGGGGTGCCCGCGCCCTGGACGGGATCGGATGCATCGTCCCCCGCGGCAGCGCCGGCGGCGATGGTCGCCGAGGTCGAGCCGTCAGCCCCGAGGTCGACGAAGCTGATCTCGCCGAGCGTGGACTTGCGCACGATGTTCAAGGGGCCGGCGACCTCGCGTCCGTTGACGGTCGCGGTTTGGTTCTCGCGGAGGAACTCGAACGCCTCGACGCTCGCGCCCACCGACGCCTGCCATGGGAATCCGTTGCGCGCTGAGACCACGACCTCGCGGGCCGCGGGCGTGTCGCGGGAGATCATCCCGGTGGCCACCAGCCGCCCCTCTTCGACCATCACCTGGTCGGTGTGCCCGACGCCCGCCGTCGCGTCGTGCCCGAACCGCATCGGCCGCGACGGGGAGGGGATCGCCAGCCCGGCCAGGTCGATCACGACCGGGTGCCGCCAGCCGGCGACGCGCATCGGCCCGCCGCTGTAGGCCATCATCCGGAACCGCGGCAGAGGCGCGGCAGCGCCGGCGTCGCCGCTGACCGTGTCAGCGCCTTCGATCTCGAACTCCGCCTGCGCGGTGAGCGCCAGCGTCTTGGGGTGCGAGCCGGGGTTCGGGTGAGCAAGGGCAGTGGGCTGCGCGGGAGCAGCGGACGCCTGGATCATGCGGTGGTGTGACATCGCTACGCGGCCTCCTTGGTGGCTTCGTCGGTGACGGTCTCGTCGGTGTCGGGGTTGGTGTCTTCGGGTTCGGGATCGCCCGCTGTGTCGCTCGAGCCGCCAGCCTTGGTGGCGACCGGCAGCCCCAGCTCGCGCATGAGGGCCAGTTCCTTGGCCCGCTGGCGGAGCTCGTCCTCCCAGTCGCGTCCCTGGCGTGCGAACTCGTGCGCGAGCGTTGTGGTGTGGTTGGCCAGGCGCGTCGCCTGCGCGCTGGCTTCCTTGGCCGGGTCGACATGCTCAACGCCATCCCAGAACCAGACGTGCGGTGTGGCTGCGCCGCGCACACGCATCGCCTGCGGCAGTAGCCCCTCGACCAGCGCGGCCTCATCGAGCCAGGCGCGGAGCAAGCGGTCCAGCACCGTCTGCTGGAGGCGGTGCTGCTCGACGCGGATGCTCTTGAAGTAGGTCTGGTGGTCCAGGCGGCCCGAGGCGTAGTTGTAGCCCGAGCTGTTCCCGGCCGCGACGTTGAAGGGCATGTTCAGGCAGCGGGCGATCTCGTTGAGGATCTCGCGTTTGAACTCGCCGTAGGTCGTCGAGGGGTGCTCGGCGTGGACCTGCCCGAGCTTCCAGCCGCCGGGCAGGACGGTGGCCATCCGCTTCTCGAGCTCGACCTCGTCCATCGGCTCGAGCGGGTCGGCCTCACCGTTGGCGGGCGCATCGGTGTAGAGCACCGCCGCGAAGTCCGCGGCCGTCTCGGCGGCGGCGATCACCGCCAGCGTGTAGCGACGGAGTTGTGCAAAGAGGGGAAGTGCGGGTGTGATGTCCGGGATGCCGCGCCATTGCCCCGGCCGGTCGGGCCGGAAGTAGTGCAGCACGGAGGCGGCCGGGTAGGTGTCGTGGTCGCGAACGGCATACCAAGCCCCGTCGCCGGGGTGGTGCCGCAGCACGTGGTACGCCACCGGCAGCCCGCTGGCGTCAAAGACGATGCCGTCGACATCTGTCACCGCCTGACCGGTGGGCGTACGCCCGAACCACGGCGTGCAGACCTGATCGGGCTCGAGCAGGCGCAGGTCGAGCTTGACGGGTGTGTCGAGCCCGGGGCTCGAGATCAGAAGGCCGACCGCCTCGCCCCTCTCGGCCCCGGCCATCCCCATGCTGCGGAGGTTGCCCGGCCGGTCGAGCGCCGCCGACCCGGGCTCGAATGCCTCCTCGACGCGGGCGTTGACCGAGGCATCGGGCGTGAGCATCTGCAGCCGCGGCCCGGTGCCGATGGTGTCGTTGGCCAGCGTGAGGACGATGCCCTTGGCGTAGGAGTTGTTCGCTACCTCGTAGCGGGCGCGGTTGCGCAGGATGCGGCGCACCTCGGGGCTGACGGCCGCGTTGGGCGAGAGCCCGTCGGCCGCGGCCCAGTGGCGTCGGTTGTCGGCGCTGGTCTGGGCCGAATCGAACCGCGCCCGGACCATCCGTGCCCGCTGAGGCATGATCGCCGAGGCGGCCCGGACCGGATCGGTCTGGCGCGAGAGCGGGGCGAGCAGACGCTTCAGCATCCGCCCTCCCGTCCGCCGGTGCCGCCTGCCACGATCTTGAACAGCCGGAACCCCAGCCCGCGCCGGCGCGTGGCCCGCTTGGACTCGAGGTAGCGGTCCGCCTCGATCTGGTCGCGGATCGCGTGCTGCTCGACCGACTGCCCGTCCACCGAGGCCTTGGCGGGTCTGGCGGCGTTGTCGGC
Source organism: uncultured Phycisphaera sp. (assembly GCA_964352795.1). Classification (GTDB taxonomy): domain Bacteria; phylum Planctomycetota; class Phycisphaerae; order Phycisphaerales; family UBA1924; genus JAHCJI01. The sequence goes on along the minus strand of CAYGTM010000080.1, from coordinate 352 downwards.
GATCGCCTGTTCGAGATTGGGGTTGGGATCCGGCACGGCAACCTCGCGTGCCCCCGCACCTCGCGGGGGCCTCTCGGGTCACCTATGCCGTTGCCACCCTCAATGACCGCGTGCCAATTCTAAAGGCTGATCTTGCTGGTACGGCCTCTATGCCAACGGGCTACCCGCAGGCCACCACAGATCGAAGTCGCTAGCTAGAATGACGCCTCCATGAATGCACCCGACGCCGACAGTATGAAGCACCGGTCACACGCTACATCTTCCGAAGACGTGGTGGACCGGCTTTCTGCCGCGGTGAGTCTCACGGTGCTCGAGATTGATGCCGATGCGCAAAGGCTTGTCCCAGCTTTTC
>CAYGTM010000079.1:255-8585 GCA_964352795.1 uncultured Phycisphaera sp. | reverse complement strand
TTGGGCTGGATGTCAAAATCACGGACCGAGACGGCCACGAGATCGCTCGAACGCACCGTTTCCATGCCCGTGAACTGGGTGGAGGCGTACCACGCCCCACCGCCCACCACGGCTAGACCGGCGGTCGCGATGACCGCTTTGATGAGGATGCCGCCTCGCTTGTTCCGTGCCTGTCGCATTGGCCACCTTCCCGAGGGCTCGAGTTCCCTGAGATGTTCATGTTGAGTCGATTCGGATGCTGATTGACACCCAGTTGGCCGATCCATCGGCGTTCAATCCACTTCGACACTAGCGTTGAACCACCCAGAGCCCCGAAAGGTTCCAGCCCGTCGCCGGAAACCCGCAAAAAGTCCGGGACCTCCCGCCATGACGACCAGCAATGCAAGCCTCCTTCCCAAGCCCTGGCTGCTGGTTGTCGCCGCGCCGGCCGAGGCCAAGTCAGTGCTGGTCGGGTTGGGGTTCAAGCCCGAACCACCTCAAGAATGGGAACCCCGCCCGGCTGGCGAAGGTCTTGATTTACTGATGACTGGCATCGGCAAGGCCAACGCGGCGGCCGGAACGGCGATGGCATTGAGTTCTCGGACGTACGGAGCGGTGGTCAATCTCGGCATCGCCGGTGCCCTGCCCGTCGCCAGCCCGCTTGTCATGGGCGACACGATCGCCGCCACGCGATCGATCTATGCCGACGAGGGGCTGGCACTGCCCGACGGCTCTTTTGTAGGATGTTCGGGTATGGGCTTCCCGCTTGGCCCGTTTGACGACTGGGGCGTGCGAGCATCGCCCGAACTGCTCGACAGGCTTGCACCCCTGGCCTCGGTGACGGCCCCGTTGGCGACAGTGTCGACGTGTTCTGGTACCGACCCGCTCGCCCGCACTGTGGTGGAGCGGACCTGGGCCGTGGCCGAGGCGATGGAGGGGGCGGCCGTCGGTCAGGTGGCGGCTCGATTGGGCGTGCCATTCCTGGAAATGCGGGTCATCAGTAATACGACCGGGAACCGTGAGAACCAGGTTTGGGCCATCGGGCGGGCACTGAGTGGTTTGGGCAACTTGGCGGCGGGCGTCCGCGCAGCGCTGGACAACCGATAACCAGACACTCGTGCCGATCGGTGCGATTGTGCCGCCAGTATGCGTCTCGCGGGCGGCCGAAGTGGCAAGCGGTGCTGGATTTGCTCCCTGCAAGGACCGATTCCAAGGGCTGAACCGAGGAATTGCGCGGCCGTGCCGTGCGTGGGTCCGAGCGCCGCGTCAGGGGGCCTTTGTGGGCATCTCACTGAAAACACTTTCCGCGATCGGCTCGACCCGTCTTATCGGGGGGTCGCTGTCGCCCATCGCTTTCGAGTTCGGAACGGCAGAACTCAAGGTGCTGCAGATCACCACCGGGCAAAGCCCGCACCTGGTGGCTGCCGCCGCGTTGGAGATGCCTTCGCGGCTGCGTCGGGATGCACAGGCTCGCATGGCGTTCCAGATCGACGCGCTGCCAAAGCTGGTGAAGGCGGGCGGGTTCAAGGGCAAGCGGGCGGTGTGCTCGATGCCCAGCGCGATGTCGTTCTGCAAGCACCTGAAGATCGTCAAGGCCGACGGCGTGCCGCTCGATTCGCTGGTCAAGGCCAAGATTCAATCGGTGCTGGGGTGCGACCCCAACGCGCTGGTGTATCGGTGGGTGCCCGTGGAGAGCACGGCCGCGGGCAGCCGGGGCGAGGTGATCTGCATGGGCGCGGGGCGGGACGTGATCCAGCGGCTGATGCGGGCGTTGAAGGCCGCCAAGCTCGAGCCGGTGGCGATGCACAGCGATTTTCAAGCGATCGTCACCGCGATGCACTCGTGTACGCGGCACTTGGACGGTCACGAGGACAAGCCCACGCTGTACCTGGAACTGGGCGCGGGTGGGTCGCGCGTGCTGGTAGGTGACGGCGAGCGGCTGGCGTTTGCCAAGTTCGTCGAGATCGGCGGCAAGCACCTGGACGAGGCCATCGCCCGCGAGCAGAACATCGACCTGGAGCGGGCTCGTGCCATCCGCCTGAACCTGCAAACGCTGGTGCCCGAGGCCGTCGCGGTCCCCGCGGCGTCGAAGGACGCGAGCGTGGACCGGGCCTCGGGGGGCTCGGGGCTGGCGATGCTCGAAGCGGCGCTCAAGCGTTCTCGGGCCACGCCAAGCCATGAGGCCAACGGCGGCAGCGCCGTGATGGCGGCCCTGGACGAGAGCGCCGCGGGCATGGAAACCCTCGACGAAACGATGTCTCGCACGGGCACGGACCTGACCGAGCCGCTGGAGATCCTCACCGACGAGGTCCAGATGTGCGTCCGGTATTACAACGGGTTGTGCCCGCAGCGCAAGATCGAGCGGGTGGTGTTCCTGGGTGGGGAATCCCGACAGATCGCGTTGTGTACGCACATTGCTCGGCGTTTGCACCTGCCGGCGCAGATCGCCGACCCCCTGGCTCGTGTTACGCGGACGGGAAATGAGCCCTGCATCGGCACGGACCTCAGTGGAAGCCAACCCGGATGGGCCGTGGCACTGGGCTTGTGCCTTCGTCCAACCGATCTTTGAACCGGCCGGAGTTACGGAGGATCGTCATGCTCGGACCTTCAAGCGACAACAACAAGCAGGGCGGCGCCCTTGGCGGGGGATTCCTGCCCGAGGACTATGTGCAGCGCAAGGCGGAAGGTCGGGCCAACATTATTGGTCTGACGCTGTTCTGCGCGGTCATGGGCACGGTGGTGGCCGCCTTCTTCGTGACCAACCGGAACTGGAAGTCGGTACACGATGAGCGCGAGGCCATCGCGGTGCAGTACACGGCCGCCGAGCCCGAGATCGAGCTGCTGATCAAACTCGAAGAGCAGAAGGAGCAGATGCTCCAGAAGGCCGAGATCGTGACGGCGCTGATCGAGCCGGTACCGCGCAGTATTCTGATGGCCGAACTGGTCACGCGGATGCCCCAGGAGATGACGCTGCTCACGGTGGAACTCAAAGGCCGGCGCGTGGCCGAGGCCGCCCCGACCAAGGGACAGGACGCGAAGCAGCAGCGCACGAGCGTGCGTGGGCGGCAGGCGGGCTCGCTGGGCGGTACGAAGACGGGCGCGAGCGCCGATGCGGCTCCGGCCGCGTCGATCCTGCCGCCGCGGTACGAGTACACGCTGACGCTGACGGGGGTGACGGCGTCGAATGCCGAGATCGCCGATTATCTGGACGCGTTGAAGCTTTCTCCGTTGCTTCGGCGGGTGGAGTTGCACTACGCCGAGTCTCAGAAGATGAAAGATTTGGAGCTCCGCAAGTTCCAGATCAGCGCCGAGATCGATCCCAGGGCCGACGCGCGGGGAATCGAGCCGCCGTCCTCTCCCGACGCGCTGGCCACCGGCACAACGTTGCCGACCGAGCAGACCGAAGACGTGGCCGGGGGCGAGGCGAGAAGCGAAGACGCTCTGGCGATCGAGCCCGATACCGGGGAGGGCCCATAACATGAAGTTTGGCATTCGAGAGTTCGTGCTGCTGTTGGTCCTGTTCGCGGTACCGCTGGCCAGCTACTGGTTCGTGTTCCGGCCGCAGAACACGCAAATTGAGCGTGCCCGCGAAGAGATCGCGCTGCGGCGTGACAAACTCGAGAAGCTCCAGCAGGAGAGCGCGCGGCGTGGCACGCTGGAAGCGGCGACGACGCAGATTTCCGAGCGGATCGAATCGATCGAGGCCCGCCTGCCGACGAACAAGGAACTGGCGGACGTGGTCCGGCAGATTTCAGAGTTGGCTGGCCAGGCGGGGTTGCAGCAGCCGTCGATCGTGGCGGACAAGCCCGTGAAGGCGTCGCTGTATATGGAGCAGCCGCTAAAGATCGAGATGGTGGGCGACTTCCGTGGTTTTTATAAGTTTCTGCTCGAGCTCGAACGACTGGATCGAATCACCCGTCTGCCCGAGATGAAGGTGAAGCGGTCGGACAAGGTCGACGGACACATGGTGGCCGAGTTCACCCTGAGCATCTACTTCCAGGATGAGGAGGCCTGATGAGCACCGACCCGACCATGACGCCCGAACACTCGGGCGAGGAAGCCAAGCACGTCGAAAGTTACGCCAGCGATGGACGCAAGCGGCTCACGATCCAGGTGGGTGTCGTTGCCGGCGTGTTGCTGGTGGCCGGCGGCGTGATCTACTGGATGCACATCAAAGGCATCGCGCCGGGTAAGTTGCTCAAGCCGGTAGAGATGCGGTACACGATCGAGCAGACCCAGGCCCGGCATTACGAGGGCGAGGCTCGTATCTTGCGCAGCTTGGCGATGGCCGGCCCACCGCCGCAGATTCCGCTGGAAGAAATTCAGGAGAATCCCTTTCGCCTCGAGCGGGCGCCGAAGGACAATGGGCCGATCAGGCCAGTCGAAGCCGTTGCCGTGCGCGATGAGGTCTTGATCAAGGCCGAGGAAGTGCTGGGCTCGATGAAGATCGAGATGGTGCTCAACAGCGAGACCACGCCGTTGGCGAAGATCAACGGCACGGTGTATCGGGTTGGGGACAAGATCGACGGTGTACTCGAGATTGTCGGGATTTCAGGGCGTTCGGTGACCTTCCGCGCCAAGACGCTGCTGCGCACGCTCGAGATGCAAGGCAAGCAGTAAACCGCGGCGCAGGGGATGCCAGGCAGATGAGCAAATATAACATCGATGACATCCTCAGCGAGTTGACCGACTCGGGCAAGCCGCAAGGAAAGGGCAAGAACAAGGGCTCGCGGCACCGCATTGACGAGTCCGAACAAGCGTTCAGCCCGCTGCCTTCGATGCCCGCGCACCAGGGCGATCAGGGCCGCAACGCCTCGAAGGACGACCCTGCCGTCAAGCAGCGGCCGAAGGTCGCGCCCGACGCGCGCGTGGGCAAGGCCATCAGCGATGTCTACGCGCCCGACGCGGCTTCGGTAGGTGACGAATACGACACCACAGAGTTGGCCGAGCGGCTGATCTCGGCCCGGGCCGTGACGGCCGAGGACATGTCGCAGGCCCAGGCCATCGTGAAGCAGACGCCCGGGCGGCGTCTGATCGAGGTGCTCTTCGAGCGCGGAGCCGACGAGGAAGCGGTGCAGAAGTGCGTGGCCGAGAACGCGGGCGTTGCGTTCGAGCGCATCGACCTGAACCTCGGGCTCGAGGGCGGCTTCGATGGCACGATGCTCCAGCGCCTGGGCGGAGACTATTGCCGCGATCACCTGGTGCTGCCCTTGCGCACCGAGGGACAGCGGGCCGTGGTGGGCGTCGTTCGGCCCGACGACGTGTTCCTGTTCGACGAGCTGCGCGAGACGCTGGGCGTGGTGGGCATCAAGATCGTGGTGGTGACGGGCTTCGATATTCGTGGCGCGCTCGAAGTGGCCGGCATGGGCGAGCACGAAGCCGAGCCCGAGGACGTGGACCTCAACGATATTCTTGACCAGGTCGACGAGCAGGACGTCCAGGTCGAGAAGAAAGATTCGCAGGAAGTCGATCTCGAGCAGAAGGCCGGCGAGAGCCCGGTCATCCGATATGTGAACTACATCATCCAGCAGGCCATCAAGGACGGGGCCAGCGACATCCACATCGAGCCGGCCGACAAGAAGCTCAAGGTGCGATTCCGCATCGACGGCGTGCTGTTCGAGGCCATGAATCCTCCCGCATCGATGGCGGCGGCGATCACCAGCCGCTTGAAGATCATGGCGAATCTGGACATCTCCGAGCGGCGCATCCCACAGGATGGGCGTATCCGATGCTCGGTGGGCGGACGCAAGCTCGACCTTCGTATGTCGACCTTGCCCAACACCTATGGCGAGAAGACCGTCATGCGTATCCTGGACACCAAGAGCATCAACGTGCAGCTCGAGGATCTGGGCTTTTCCGACGATACGCTGCAAGTCTGGCGCAAGCTGGTGACGGCGCCGCACGGCATCACGCTGGTGACCGGCCCGACCGGCTCGGGTAAGACCACCACGCTGTACGCCTCGCTGCGGACGCTCGACAAGAACAAGATGAACATCTCCACCGTGGAAGACCCGGTGGAGTACCACCTCGACGGGGTCACACAAACGCAGACGCACGAGAAGATCGGCATGAACTTCGGCAAGGCGCTCAAGGCCCTGCTGCGTCAGGATCCCGACGTGATCATGCTGGGCGAGATTCGCGACATGGAGACCGCCATGACGGCCGTGCAGGCCGCGCTCACGGGCCACTTGGTGCTGAGCACCTTGCACACCAACGACGCGCCTTCGAGCATCACGCGACTGGTGAACATCGGGCTCGAGCCATTCCTCGTGGGCGCGGCCGTCAACGGCGTGCTGGCCCAGCGGCTGTTGCGACGCCTGTGCAAGCACTGCAAGGTCGAGGAACGTCCGAGCGAGGAAATGGCCGAGTATCTGGAGTTGCAGGGCCTGGCCACCGACAAGATTTGGGCGGCCAAGGGCTGCGACAAGTGCCGTGGCACTGGCTATTCGGGCCGCGTGGGCATCTACGAGTTGCTGGCCGTCGATGACCGGATGCGCGACGTGGTTGCGGGCAACCCCAACGTGAGCGAGTTCCGCCGCATGTGTGTGGAGCGCGGCATGATCACGCTGCGCATGGACGGCATGAGCAAGGTCCGCCAAGGCCTGTCCACGGTGCAGGAAGTACTCCGCGTGACCGACGGGAATCACTGATCCGGCCCGCCAGACTTGACTTGATGCCCCGATGTCATATACTGGCATCATGGCGTCACTATCCAAATCTTACCGGCCAGCATCCCCACGGCAGGCCGCCCGGCGGAAGGCCCGGGTGGACAGCCTCTTGGACCCCGAACTGTTCAAGGCCTTGGGAGATCCGACGAGGGTTCTGCTGCTGCGGTGCTTGTTGAAGTGCAAGCGGGCGTGCTCGGTGAGCGAGGTCGCCGAGTGCTGCGACGTGGATTTTTCCGTCGTCGCCCGGCATTTGTCACTGCTGGCCCGGGCAGGTGTTCTCGAATCCAAGAAGGAAGGGCGCACCGTGTGGTACACGCCCCGGTGCGAGGAACTGGCAGGGATCTTCCGCGATCTGGCCGATGCCATCGACGACTGCGCGCCGGCGGCCTGCTGCGGCAGTGATTGTTGCGAGGGGAAATAGCATGGCGCGTTTTGTTCCTCCTCGCGTGATGTTCCTATGCACCGGCAACTCGTGTCGCAGCCAGATGGCCGAGGGATGGGCGAACCACATCCTCGCCGGTAGCATCGAGGCGTGCAGCGCGGGGACCGATCCGCAGGGACTCAACCCCCTGGCCGTGCGCGCGATGGCCGAAGCGGGCGTCGATATCTCGGGCCACGCAAGCAAATCCATCGCCCAGTGCGAGCCCGACACGCTCGATCTGGTCATCACCGTGTGCGACCACGCCCACGAGCATTGCCCGCTGTTCACCGGCGACACGCGGGTGATCCATCGTGGTTTTGATGATCCGCCGCGTCTGGCCGCGAGCGCGAAGGACGATGAGGAAGCGATGGCACACTACCGCCGCGTGCGGGATGAGATTCGGGCGTACGTCGAGGCCATTCCGAACATGTTCCCCACGAAGGATCGCCGCTGATGGCCGAGGCCGCGTGCGTCAATGCCCGACCCAGGCGTCTCGGGGTGCTCGATCGCTTCCTGACGCTGTGGATTATTCTGGCGATGGCCGCCGGGGTGCTCATCGGCCGGTTCGCCGTCGGCGTTCCCGAGGCGCTGGATTCCTGGAGCGTGGGCACGACGAACATCCCCATCGCCATCGGCCTCGTGCTCATGATGTACCCGCCGCTGGCCAAAGTGCGCTATGAGAAGCTGCCCGAGGTGTTCAAGGATTGGAAAATCCTGGTGCTCTCGCTCGTGCAGAACTGGATCGTCGGGCCGGTGCTGATGTTCGTGCTGGCGGTTGTGTTCCTGCGGGATCAGCCGGAGTACATGACCGGGCTGATCCTGGTCGGTCTGGCGCGGTGCATTGCCATGGTGCTGGTGTGGAATGACCTGGCCCGGGGCAGCAGCGACTACGCGGCGGGGCTCGTGGCGTTCAACAGCATCTTCCAGGTGCTGTTCTTCGGCGTGTACGCATGGGTGTTCATCACGTTCCTGCCGCCGTTGCTTGGGCTCGAAGGCTCGGTGGTGGATATCTTGATGGGTCAGGTGTTCCAGAGCGTTCTGATCTATCTGGGCATCCCGTTCTTCGCGGGCATGCTCACGCGGCTGGTGCTGCGATCCATCAAGGGCGAGTCGTGGTATAGCGGCGTGTTCATCCCTCGTATCGCGCCCGTCACGCTCGTGGCTTTGCTGGCCACCATCGTGCTGATGTTCTCGCTGCAAGGGCAGCGCATCGTCGAGTTGCCGATGGACATCCTACGGATCGGCATCCCGCTGGCAATCTA
>CAYGTM010000079.1:0-245 GCA_964352795.1 uncultured Phycisphaera sp. | reverse complement strand
CCTACGGAGCGCCCCGCCGCCGCCACTCCCCATCGCGGAGATGTTCCTGGTGAGCTTCTTCATGGCCAAACGTGTCGGGGCCGATTATCCAAGAGCCGCCACGCTGGCGTTCACCGCCAGCGGCAACAACTTCGAGCTGGCCATCGCGGTGGCCATCGCCGTCTTCGGCCTGGGCTCGGGCGTGGCGTTCGCCACGGTCGTGGGCCCGCTGGTCGAGGTGCCGGTGCTCGTGGGCTTGGTAAGCG
>CAYGTM010000078.1:1645-8588 GCA_964352795.1 uncultured Phycisphaera sp. | reverse complement strand
AAGCCGACTTCGACGGCGACGGGGCGTTGACGATCTTCGACTTCCTGGCGTTCCAGAACGAGTTCGACGCGGGGTGCTGAGGACGGATGATCGGGTTCGGTTCGCGCACGGCCCTAGTCGGCCGCAACGGTCGGCCCGCGCGGGCTGTACCCTTTCGAGAGACACAGGAGAGATTCCCATGCGAAACGCATTGACCACCATGACCATCAAGACGACCTTGACCGTGACCGCCCTGCTTTCCCTCGCGGGTGCCGCCTCCGCCCAGGTGCCCGTGACCACCGAGGTGTTCCTGACCGGGCTCAGCGAGCCGACCACCCTCGTCCACGCGCCCGGCGACTTCGGGCGGGTGTTCATCACCGAGAAGCGCGGGGTGATCCGCGTCGTCCGCGACGGCGAGCTCCTGCGCGACCCGTTCCTGGACATCGATCCGCTCATCTCCAGCTTCGGCGAGCGGGGGCTGCTGGGCATCGCCTTCAGCCCGAACTATGACGACGACGGCTGGTTCTTCGTGCATTACACAAATAATGCCGGGAACACGACCATCGCCCGCTACAGCGTGTCGAGTACGAATCCGGACATGGCCGACCCGAGCAGCGGCGTGATCATGCTCACCCAGAACCAGCCCTTCAGCAACCACAACGGCGGTTGGATCGATTTCAGTCCCAACGACAACTATCTGTACATCGCCCTGGGCGACGGCGGTAGCGGCGGGGATCCGCAGGGGAATGGCCAGCGGCTGACCACGCTGCTCGGCAAGATCCTGCGCATCGACGTGCTGGGCGCGCCCGACCCGGGCCTCGAGTATGCCATCCCCGCCGACAACCCGTTCGTGGGCACGGGTAATGCCGAAGAAATCTGGGCGTACGGCCTGCGCAACCCGTACCGCAACGATTTCGACCCCATGAACGGCGATCTGTACATCGCCGACGTGGGGCAGGGCGAGCGCGAGGAAGTCAACTACCAGCGCGGCGACAGCGCGGGCGGGGAGAACTACGGCTGGAAGTGCCGCGAGGGCGATCTGTGTTTCTTCTCGGGCGTGCCGTGCCCCTCGAACTGCGATCCGTCGCCGTTTGTCGAGCCCGTGGTGGTGTACGACCACAGCGCTGCGGGCGGCTGCTCGATCACCGGCGGGCAGGTGTACCGCGGCTGCCAGATCGACGGCCTGGCGGGCACGTACTTTTACGCCGACTTCTGCACCAACCGCATCTGGTCGATCCGCGTGGTCGATGGCGAAGCGACCGAGCTCACCATCCGCACCGCCCAGTTCGGGGGCATCAGCAACATCATCAGTTTCGGGCGCGACGCCTATGGCGAGATCTATGTGCTCAGCCAGGGCGGCACCATCCGCAAGATCATGCCGATTGACCCGATCATCGACTGCGATGGCGATCTGGTGTCCGATTCGTGCGAGATCGCGGCGGGTGCCGAGGCCGACATCAACGGCGACGGCATCCCCGACAAGTGCCAGTGCCTGGCCGACCTGGACGGCGACGGCCAACTCACCGTGTTCGACTTCCTGATGTTCCAGAACCTGTTCGACGCGGGTGACCTCGCCGCCGATTTTGACGGCGACGGGGCGCTCACGGTGTTCGATTTCCTGGCGTTCCAGAACGCCTTCGACGCCGGCTGCCCGTAACACACGGATTACGCCGAGCGGAGCTGCGTGCTGACCTGCTTGAGCACTTCGGCGGCGATCTGCTCGGGGTTGTAGCCTGCGGGCATGAGCACGAAGGGTACCGAGGCTTGCCTGGCAAAGTCTCGGGCCCTTTCGGCGTGCTCGTGCCCGGTCAGCTTGATGATGACCACCACCAGCCGCGTGCGCGGGTTGGCGATGGGCGCGCGCATGGGTTCGGCCGACCCGTGCTCGGTCAGTTCGGGCCACGCCACCTCGTCGAGGCCAAAGGCGTCGACCATGCGTTCGATGGCGTCGCGCCGCGGTTCACCGCCGATGACCACGATCTGCCCGCCTTCGATGAGCGTGCGGACGCGATGCACGTCCTCGCTCCAGGCACGAGTCTGAACCTCTGATTCGTCGTCGGCGGGTTTGGGTCGGGGGCGAGCCTCCACGGCGCTCTGGGTCGCGGCGTCCACCAGCATCGGATGGGCGGAGATGTCGTCGGGGAACGAATCGGGCGGGGCCAATCGCGCAAGCTGTTTGGCCATGCCTTCCAGGCCGGGTGGGTCGAGCTCGACGAGCGTGGCCACCGCGTCGTTCACCTTCTGGCAATCGTGCGTGGGCGGGTCTTCGGCGTAGGGAGACTCGGCCGCGTCGTGAACCTTCTGCGCGTGGTAGAGCGCCTTCTTAAGCAGGTGCTTGGCCTTCTCGCGGCGGAGTTGCTGGTCTCGCAGGCCCGAGAGCAAGAGTCGGGCACGCTCGCGCGCTTCGGGCACGTCGACCGTCGGGTCGGCCGGATCGCTCAGTTGCATGTGCTTGCGTACATGGTAGCGGTGCTCGGCGGTCACCAGGCGCAGCCAGTGGTGGACCTCGTCCTGATCGATATCAGGCTGGGTGAGCCAGGTGTCCTCAAGCGCGATGCGAAGCCCGCTGCTGGTGGTCGAGAGCAGTTGCAAGGCCTCGCGGACGGCCTCGTCGTCAGGCCAGTGGTCGATGGGCTCGATGGCGTGGCACAGGTTCGCCGCGTCGGCCATCGCCTCGTAGCAGCGGGCGATGAGTTCGAGTTGCGCATCGCCGGTGGGCAGGCCCTTGCGGAAGAACATCCACAGGAAGCAGTCGGGCATGGCCTTGGCCCGGTTGATGAGGTCGTTCATGCGCTGGCGGGACTTGAGTTCTTCGGACGTGTCGCGCTCCTGGTTCTGGCGCAGGATCTGGTGGCGGCACGCCTCGGCTTTCATCAGGCAGCGGGTGGCGACGCGTTCCAGATCGATCGATCGCGCCCGCGCGGTGCGCTCGAGGTAATCTTCCTGGTCATCGTCGCGCCGCGGAGTGATCTCAGCCGAGTCCCGCGCCGCCCCGATAGCGTGCTGCCCGCCCGTGACGGGAATCTCGATGCGGGCGTCGCCGATCCGCAGAGGGACTACCGACGTCGGTTCCATGACCGGTGGCGGCGCGGCGACGGGTTGGGGTTGTGGTTCAGGATTCGCGGTCGCGGGGGACCGATCCAACTCGTCGAGCCGTTCGAGTGTCAGGGTGGCTAGATGCCGGGCCAACTCGCGCAGCGCGGGGGAGCGTTCGAGTTGCTCATCAAGAAAATGCTGGATGAGTTTGTGCAAGGCATCGCGTTCGGGTTGGCTCACCCTACACGATAGGCCCTTAGAAGGGGCGCTTGGTGGGGTTGATAACCATCCCATCCCGGCCGCAGATGAGAAGATCGGCAACTTCCACAGCCTCGGCAAAGGACGCCTTGGCCTGCTCGACATCCACCGCATCGTCAAGAACCCGGCCGCGCGCCAGGTATTCCCCATCGGGTATGGCGTCGGAACAGACCAGTATCGTGTGGCTCGGCGCGGCCAGGAGTAGCCCGCACATCCCCGGCGTCGCGCCCGGAAGCGGGAATAGGTCGACCCGATCGGCCAGCCGATCCGGCGCGGCCTTGCAGTGGCGGAGTTGGGCCACGCGCTCACGCAACGCATCCAGCGGGTTTGGGCCGTCGCTATCGTCGCCGCCACCGTCTTCACCATTCTGCATGGCTCGCCGCAGGGTTTCGCCGAGCAACATGCCGGCCGTCTCGCGTTCGGTTTCGTGGATCCACCACCGGGCGTGGTCGAAGAGCCGTAGCCCGCGGGTCATGTCGGGCTTGAAGCAGGTCAGGAACACGTCGGTGATGGACGCCGCGCGAATGCCCGCCCGTTCGTGCAGCCGGGCCCCAAGCACCACCTCTGGCAGCCCGGGGTCGACCAGGATGCGTTTGTCGCCCGCTGTGATGAGCGTGGTGGTCGCGTGGCCGGTGCGCACGGCCCCGGCTTCGTTCCACAACGGGTTGGCGGCCAGAGCGCCCAGGCTGATGATGCGCAGGTCCATGATGCCGCGAGAGTATGGCCCTGACGCGCTTCGAGGCGGCTGACGGTCACCGTTACGAACGTCCGACGGTGAACGCGGGCTGTGCGTGGTAGAGCCTATGGGTTGCTTGCGGCAATGTCAGCCACCCGCCGGTCGCGGGCCGACAACGCCTGGTGGTAGACGTGTTCGAGCCCGGCGACCATCGCCGCCGCGCTGAACTCCCTGCCGGCGACCTCCCTGCCCGCCGCTGCCAAGGCGAACCGTTCATCGGGCCTGGCGGCCAGATGTTTGATGGCTTCGCCAAGCGCGGCCTTGTCGCCGGTGGGGATAAGCCAGCCTGTTTGTTTGTGCCGACATATCTCGGGCGTGCCGTCGCAGTCGTAGGCTACCGGGCACACGCCAGCCAGCAACGCCTGGGTCACCGTGCGGGGCAGCCCCTCCCGGTAACTCGGGTGGGCAAGCACATCCATCCCCCGCAACATCCCGGGCACCTCGGCCGGCGGCACGAGCCCGGTGAACACCACGCGCCCGGCGAGCCCCATCTTCTCGATTCGCGCTTCGAGGTGTTGTCTCAAGTAGCCATCGCCCACCCACAGCAGCCGCCAGTGCTCGTTCGCTCGCAGGTCATCACCCAGCGCGTCGAGCAGGTCGTCGTGGCCCTTGTCCTCGGCGAGCCGCGCGACCGTGCCGACCACGAACTCGTGGGGTTCGATGTCGAACCGCTCCCGCACCGCGTCGCGCGTCGGCTGGCTCGCAAGGTACGGCTCAATGTCCACCCCGCTGCGCACAGTGGTGTAGAGCGAGGGCGTGCCGATGCCGCGCTCGAGAAACTGCCGCGTCATCGCGTCGGCCACGCTCACGATCACATCGCAGCGCTTCGCGGCCACACGCTCGGCCACGGTATAGATCGCGTTCGAGACTGCTTTGCCCGGAATGAACGGCGGCCCGTGGATCGTATGGACCACCGCCGGCTCGCACCGCGCGTGCCACGCGGCCAGGCGTCCGATGATTCCTGCCTTGGACGAATGTGTATGCACCACGTCGGGCTTGATCCGATTGATCAAGTCTTTGAGTTCGCCATACGCACGCGCATCGGAGATCGGCCGCACCGGCCTGACCAGGTGGGGCACCTCGTGCGTGGTGATCCTGCCAAACGCCCGCGCCCGATCAAGCATCGACCCCTCGGGCCCATAAATCGGCCCATACCCCAGGTGCACCTCGTGCCCGAGTTGCGCCTGCCCCTCGCACGACAGGATCGTGTTCTCCTGGCTACCGCCAAGGATGAGGCGGGTGGAGATGTGGAGGATGCGGGTCATGGTGAGCCGTCCGATGCCGATCCTTCCGAGCCGCGAGCGTAAGCGTGCGGCCCCTGCCCAGAGCCGCCCCTTCTTTCCGAGCCGCGAGCGTAAGCTCGCGGACCCTCTTGGAACTCCAAGACGTACCGGGACGCCCGTGCGGCCGAATCCGAATCCCACAAATATCGCGTGCTCCCATGCCTCGTCCAAGGCGGCCAATCTGCCGAAATACATCCTCCATCACGCAACGCTCGAGTTGACCACGCCTTCATCTGCTGCATCACGCGCTCGGGCGAAAACCGAGGGCATGTCGCGACCAGATGTACATGATTCGATCGAACATTGACGGCGTGCAAGGTCCAGCCGCGATGCTCGCAAACGGATGCAATGGCATCTCGAACCAGCATCCTTGCCGCATCCGAGAGGACCAGCGGCTCGTCCTTGGCCTTCAAGCGCAAGGCTGCCTCTCTCGCGGGGTTCTCCGCAAGCAGTGGATGTCCGAACAGATTGTGATCCCGATCGACCGATCCCCGCCGATCGCCAGCGAGCCAACTCCCACGAGTGGTCCACGTCAGGAAGTAGGCGATGGGCTCGGTCATGGTGGTCGTGCGATGGTCCGCGTGCTCACGCACGCGGCTCGGTTCAGATCGGTTCACTATCCCAATCTCGCCGCGATTGCCTTGCCCACAAACGCCTCGCTCGCGGGGTCCACGCTGAAATCTCCCAGCACATCTTCTCGCCGATCCAGGTCCCGCACGCGCACCGTGCCCGCATCCAGCACGACCGCAAACCTCGCGTGTTGCTTCTCCGCGTCATTGAGCAACTTTTTCGGGTTCCGCGT
This sequence comes from uncultured Phycisphaera sp., assembly GCA_964352795.1. Classification (GTDB taxonomy): domain Bacteria; phylum Planctomycetota; class Phycisphaerae; order Phycisphaerales; family UBA1924; genus JAHCJI01. The sequence goes on along the minus strand of CAYGTM010000078.1, from coordinate 2,494 downwards.
CGTCTTGTATGTCCGCCGTGCGTGCATGGGGCGGACGGCGTACCGATCCGCCGCCCAGGGCTTGCCGTCGAAGCCATCACGCTCCACGCCCCGCCGCAGGTTCGCCAGCAAGGGCTCGACCAGCGCGTCCTCGCCTTCGGACTCTGCAATCACGAACGCCTCGGGCCGCAGGCTCGCCCCCGGCCGGCTCAGCGCGTCCAGCAGCTCCCCGCCCTGCGGCATCAACCCCTTGTCGTCGAGCAACAACCCCAGCACGACATCGCCCATGCCAAACCCAACCGCCGGCGTGGGCGGCCCGCCAAAGAGCTCGATCAGGTTGTCATACCGCCCACCCCCCGCAATCGCCCGCTCACCCTCGGCAATGACCTCGAAGACGGTGCCGGTGTAGTAGGCCAGGCCGCGAGCAAGTCCAAAGTCTGGCTCGGCCCATCCCACAAGACCTCGCTCGCGCAATTCGTCAAATACGGCGGCGAAAGCCTTAAGATCAACACGATCTGATCGCTGAGTTGTTTCAATTTTTTCCTGTCCGGAAACGACATCTACAGTTGAAGTAGTGCGAGTGAGTTTGAACCGAGATTCATCAGCTCCCTCAAGCACAGCGCCTTTCATCAATCGAAGTGCGTTATCGAGCGAGGACAGGCTGACGCCTAATGACTTCAAGGCACCGGAGAATGACTCTTCATCAATCTTGTTGCGCTGGTCCAGGATCTGAAACGCGTGGTCGACACTTGCGTCGTCGCGAAGCCCGGCGAGTCGAAGAACCTGCAGCATCTCCTGTCGATTGCTCATGCCGAGGGTTGTTCGGGTCTGTAATCCAAACTGTCCAATCGCATCGGCGAGCACAGAAAT
>CAYGTM010000078.1:0-1635 GCA_964352795.1 uncultured Phycisphaera sp. | reverse complement strand
CGACGAGGCAGGACGGCACCCCATCGCATCCACATTCCACTGCAAAAACTCCCGCAACCGCCCCCGCTGCGGCTTCTCCGCCCGGAAGTACGGCCCGATGCTGAACCACTTGGTCGGGCTCGGCAGGCTCGCGGCCTTGGCGGCGTACATCCGGGCCAGGGTGGGGGTGAACTCGGGGCGCAGGGCGTAGTCGTCCTCGCCGCCCTCGCGCCTGAAGCGGAAGAGCTCGCTGACGATGCCCTCGCCGCTCTTGCGGGTGTACAGCTCGAGCATCTCGAAGGTGGGGCCGTTGATCTCCTCGAAGCCGTGGCGGAGGGCGGTGTCGCGCCAGAGGCGGGTGATGTAGTTCTGGCGGAGCAGTTGGTCCGGATAAAGATCGCGCGTACCCTTTGGGGCAGGGATCGGGCTCGAGTTGGGCTTGGTCATCGTGCGGGGTTCCTCGGGCACTTCCGGGGCCCGGCCGAACCGGGGTGTCCCGGGTCGAGCCTCGTGCGGTTCAGCATAGTGCAAAGGACAGGAGAAATTCGATGCGTACGACTCAGACTCTTGCGATGGCTTCGATCATTGGCACCGGTGCCATGTTGACAGGGTGCGCTGCCACCGGCCTCAGCCAGGACGCCTACGCCATTACCCAGGCCGAGTGCCAGGCCACCATCACCCACCTGTCGAAGACCGAGCCCGAGTTCGACGGCCTGGTCAGCAGCAGCCACGCCTGGGCCGTCTTCCCCGGCGAGTTCAACGGTCTGTGGTACCTCCTGGGTGGCGCGGGCTCGGACGGCCTGGTCTATGACAAGGGCGGCGACGTCACCGGCTATAGCCGCCACGCCCGGGTCAACGTGGGCCTCGGCGCCATCGGCAGCTACAACGACTTCGTCGTCTTCTTCCCCGACGAGGCCGCCCTCGAAAGCTTCAAGTCCGGCAGTTGGTCGCTGGGCGGCGAGGTCGCCGCGGGCATCTTCGGCCTGGCCGCCAGCGGGCAGACCTCGTTCACCAAGAACACGACCATGGTCAGCGACCCCCGCGCCGCGTGGGGCATCGCCGCCTACTTCACCATCGACAACTTCAGCTACAACGACATCGAGACCGCCCTGAGCAACTGAGCCGTCCGGCCGCCCCGCCGGCCCCGGGCAACCATATCAGGTACCAAACGCCCCGGCACGCGGGGCGTTTTCACGTCGCCGTGGCCCGGGTCGGGGATTCGCGTGGCCCACCCACCGGTCGTGGACACGGGCCTCGGTGCCCGCTGAGATGATCTCTGTGCCCGCCGAGACGATCCCAGTGCCCGCTGAAATGATCTCCGTGCCCGCCGAGATGACCCCAGTGCCCGCCGACCCGATCCCAGCGGGCACGGGAACACGCCGGGCGTCCCTCGCCTGGGGCTCTCGTGGTCGTGGGTCCGCCCTGGCCTCATGGCGACTACCATCCGCATCGAACCGGCAACGCCGGTCCGATCCGGCACCGCCGGACCGAACCAAACCCGGCCACTCACGGAAGACCCGCCGCCCATGCCCAGCATCACCATCAACGGCACCACCGTCGGCTTCGAGCCCGGGCAGACCATCCTCCAGGTCGCCAACGCCCACGGCGTCGAGATCCCCTTCTATTGCTATCACGACGGGCTGAGCATCCCCGCCC
>CAYGTM010000077.1:0-8604 GCA_964352795.1 uncultured Phycisphaera sp. | reverse complement strand
ACCCAGAGTTCCGCCGCTGCCGATGCGTTCGAGCGATTCCTCACCGCCCATCCCGAGCACGACATGGCGCCCGACGCGCTCCATGCACGGGCCTCGCTCGCGCTCGAAAGCGGCGACGCCGAGCTCGCCGTCGCGCTCGCCACCGAGTTCACCACACGATTCCCGCAACATGCGCTCGCGGCCAACGCACGGTTTGTCGAAGGCGAGTCCGCCTATCTTCGCGGTGATTTTCCAGCCGCTTCGCACGCTTTTACCGCGTTGCTGGACACACCAGATGCGACACTCTCGCAGCAGGCACGCTTTCGCTTGGGCATGAGCCTGCACGCCCAGGGGCGCAGCGACGAAGCAACCAAGCACCTTCGCGCCGTGACGGGTGGCGCCTCGACCCGTCCCGAGTTCCTGCCCGCCTTGTTCGTGCTGGCCGACATCGCATTCGACGCAGGGCGGTGGGCGGAGGCCGATCGCGGTTTTACACAATACATCAGTTCTGCTGGCAAGGAAGCGCCGGGCATTGATGCCGCGACGATGAGGCTCGCCCTCGCCCAACTCCGCCAGAACGACACGACCAACGGCGTCGGCACGCTCGACACGCTCCTGTCCACATGGCCGCGCAGCGCGTACGCTCCGCACGCGCTCTTCGAGTTGGGCCAAGCCCAGGCTTCCACAGGGCAAGACGATCGCGCCCAGCGCACGTTCGAGCGTCTCCTCGAACGCCACGCCGAAACGCGATTCGTGCCGCACGCGCTGCGACACCTGGCCGCCATCGCGAGCCGTAAGGGTGATGCCGAGCGTGCCGCGACGTTGTATGCCCAGGCCGCCGAAAAGGGCGGAATCGAACTGGCCGGTGACATCGCCATTGATCGGGCGCGGGCGCTCATCAACTCGGGAAGGCCAAGGGAAGCGGCTGGCGTCCTCCGCGGGGTGGAAGGCCACGCCCGCGCGTGGCGCACTATAGCGCTGAGCCGCGCGGGCGATCATGCGGCCGCCATCGACCTCGCCAATGGATACGACGCCACCGGCCTCGACGCCCCGAGCGCCGCGGTCTATCACTACGCCCTGGCCACGAGCCTGCGCCATGCGGGCGAGAACGATCGGGCCGAACACATCCTCGCCCAACTCTCAACATCGCAAGAACCAATCGCCGCCAATGCCACGGTCGACCTGGCCGATCTGCTCATTGCTAGGAAGGACTACGCGAGCGCTGCCGACATGCTCGAACCGCTTTCAAGTCAAGATTCGCTGGATTCGCCGTTGCGATCCACGGCAGCATACAAGGCGGCCTGGGCGCGATACCAGATGAACGATCATCGCGCCGTCATCGCGTTGCTCGATGGCCAAGACCTCGGAGCGCTCTCGGGGCCTGGCGCGATGTTGCTCGGCGAATCCCTGCTCGCGCTCAAGCGCGGACGTGAAGCGGCCCGGCAGTTCAGTATTGCTCTTGAGTACCCGGGCGAAGGCGTCGACCCCGAGGCCGCCTTGCTCAGGCTCGGCGAGGCGCACGCTGCCGCCCAAGACTGGCGAAACAGCCGACTTGCGTATGAGCGTCATCGACGCGAGCACGCAAAGTCATCGCGCTGGTTCATGGCCGAGTTCGGAATCGGCTGGTCGCTCGAGAATATTGGCAAGCAACGCGAGGCCATGCCCCACTACCAGACCGTGGCCGACACGCACAAGGGCGATACCGCCGCCAGGGCCCAGTTCCAGATCGGTGAGTGCCTCTTCGCGCTGGGTGAGCACGACGAAGCCGTGCGCGAGTTGCTCCGCGTGGACATCCTGCACGCCTCGCCCACCTGGAGCGCGGCGGCGCTGTACGAAGCCGGCCGGTGCTTCGAGGCCATGGGCAAGATCGGCGAAGCCCGGGCCCAATACCGGGCCGTGCAGGAACGCTTCGGCGAGAGTGATTGGGCCACCGCGGCCAGTGAGCGGTTGGCTGCCATTGCCGGCCCGGGCGGTACGAAAACCAGCAGGCGAGGAGGCTGAGCCATGAACAACGTCCCCACTTTCCTGCTCGCGCAAAGCGGCACACCTTCGGTATTCGAGCTGGCCACCAAGGGCGGCCTCATGATGATCCCCATCGTGCTGTGCTCGCTGGTGGCCGTCGCTGTCGTGCTCGAGCGTCTGGCCGTGCTGCGCCTTCCGCGCGTCGTGCCACCAGAGTTCGAGAAGAATCTGCACGCCGCGATGGAGTCCAGCGGTCCCGCCGAGGCGCGCTCGGTCTGCACGAAATACGCAAGCCCCGCCTCCCGTATTCTCGCGGCGGGCCTCGACAAACTGGGCCACGCGCGTGAGGTCGTCGAGAAGCACCTGACCGCCCAGGGCGAGCACGAACTCTACCTGCTGCGCAAACGCCTGCGCGCGCTCACCGTCATCGCGGCCATCGCGCCGCTCTTGGGCCTCACGGGCACCATCTTCGGCATGATCCGCGCGTTCCAGACCATCGCGATGTCGGGCCAGAGCCTGGGCAAGGCCGAGCTGCTCGCCGGCGGCATCTACGAGGCCATGATTACCACGGCGGCGGGGCTGCTCGTGGCGATTCCCACCATCATCTTCTACCACTGGCTGACCTCGCGCGTCGACACCATCGCGCGCGAGCTCGACCGCGTCGCCATCGATTTTGTCGAGCGGTATGTGCTCGAATCCGCACACACTCCTCAATATCAGACCTTGCATGAGAACGGTTCACCCACTCTGTCGCCAGCCGTCGCCGCTGGCGCGGGGGCCTGAGCCGTGCTTATTGGCAAGAAGCACGACGATGCCGGCCCGACCATCGAGATGACGCCGATCATCGACATGGTGTTCCTGCTGCTCATCTTCTTCCTGGTGGCCACGACCTACCAGCAGAGCGAGCGCGAGCTGGCGATCGCGCTGCCCGAGGCCGAGGCCGCCGGCCCGATATCCACCATGCTGCGTGAGATCATCATCAATGTCGACGCCCGGGGCGCCATCATCGTCGGCGGGCAGACCCTGGGTATCGAGGAACTCCGCACGCTCGTCGCCGACGCCGCCCGCGTGAACCCCGATCAAAAAGTTTCGGTGCGCGGCGACAAGGACATCGCCTACGGCACCATCGCTCGCGTGCTGGACGTGTGCAAGGCCGCCGGCGTGAAGCAACCATTCCTCGACACCGTGCCGCTCGGATAGCACCATGCCAACGCGCTCGCGCCTCATCCTGACGCTGCTGGCCCTGGGCGCTCTCGCCTGCGGCGTGGTCGTGGCGTGGTGGTGGTTCGATACCGATCGGCAGGCGTTTTACACCGATGATTCCGCGATCCGCGCGTCTGTCGCTGACGCATCCGTGCGTGACATCTTGTGGCGGCCGCCCGCGCCCATGCTCACAATCAACGGCGAACCGATCATCGGCCGCGACCCGACCTTCTCGGCCGACGGCGACACAGTACTGCTCACGCGCATGACCGAAGCGGGTGATTCCGACCTGTTCATGGCGAGTCGATCGGGCGACGCGTGGACCCAGCCGCGTTCGCTTGCCGAACTCAACACCATCGACAACGAGCTGGCCCCGTCTCTGTCGGCCGATGGTGACCGCCTGTATTTTGCATCAGATCGTCCGGGCGGCAAGGGTGGCCTCGACCTGTGGATCGCCGTCCGCGAGGGCGACCGCTGGCAACTTCCCACACCGCTGGGTATCAACACGCGCGACAACGAAACCGATCCGCACCCGTTCATCCGTCCCGATGGCATTGAAGCGTTGCTGTTCTCTTCCGATCGCCCGCGACAACAAGACGCCGGTCAGCCACCGCTCACTGATTCTGATCTCTATCTGGCCGGCCTCGACGCTACGTCGCCGCGGCATCTGCACGAGCTCTCCAGCATCGGCCGAGACGCGGGTCCAGCGATGACTTCATCGGGCGATTTCATCTATTTTGCTTCCGATCGTGAGTTCGGCGCGGGTGGCAACGACCTATACCGAGCGCGCGTTCGTCTGGATGCCGCATCGAATATCACATTCGATCCGGTGCGATCCCTGGGCCCTTCCATCAATACCGCCGGCGACGAACTCGACCCTTCACTGAGCCTCGAAGGCTTCGCCATCCAGTTTTCCATTTTCATCGATGGCCAACCACGCCTCATGCGGGCCATCTCGAGGGAGGTCTATCTCGCGCGCAGCACCACGCACGGCAGCCTGCTCTCGCTGTTGCCTTGGATTCTTTTGGCGCTGGCCATCGTGCTGCTTCTCGCGCTCTTACGCCGGACCGTGCGTGACGCGCAATGGCAGGCACGCATCGCCACGCTGGGCCTCATGGCCAAGTGTGCATTGGTAAGTTTGGTTATCCACGCCGGCCTCATGGCATTGCTGGCCGCGTTCCAGGTGCCGCCCACGACGGGCGAAGCGACCGGCAATACCGATGGCGTGCGGGTCGCGCTGACATCATCCGCCTTGCGATCGTCGATGAACCACCAGATGCGTGGTGATTCCGCGTCAGCCCCGCTCGAACAGGCAACGATACCAATACCCGTCGCGCCGCCCATTTCCTCCGCGACCACGCCTCGCTCGGTCTTCTTCCAGCCGCAATGCACACCCGCGCCGGCCGCATTACCCTTGCAACCAAGCATCACGGTTCGTGACAGTGCAATCGCCACGCCCGCCATCCAAGTGGTCGGCACCCACGCGGCCGACCTGCCCGATGTGCACACTCCGACATCAGCCCTTGGCTTGCCCTCGTCTCCAGCAATCGAGCCTCTCGCCCAAGGGGAGGCTGGCATCGACGCGCCCGCGTTTGCCAGTGCATCCCAAGCTTCGCAAGCCGTCAACATCGATGTCTCAACAGGCCACACGTCCACCACCGTCACGCTCGACGCCGACTATGCCTCCGTTGCCGATTCCTCGAAGTTCTTACCACATCCTGCGCTTGGTGAAGCCCGACCATCCACCACGGACACCATGCCAATCGACGCGCTCGGCGGCGTCGCCATAGATCTGCCCGAACTCACCGTACTTGTCCCATCGCTTGCCATGCCATCAACCGCAGGCACGCAAGCCTCGCGCGACGAGCAAGGTGCCGCATCGCTCGAGTTGGCTTCAGCACCGACTCGCGACATCCCGGCACCTATCGCCCGCGCCACGGCCACCCCGATCGCCCTCCTCGACGCCCAGCGCGTGACGCTCGCCATCGCGGCAGCCGATCTCACGGCCAGCCCCAATGACGCGACACTCTCAGCCGAACTCCCCGAGCCAACACTCTCGTTCGACCTGGCCCCGCCCACTCTCGCGCCACCAGCCCTGACGCTCCCCGACGCCGCCGCACACCGCTTCGAGTTGCTCGGCCTGGTCATCGACGACCGAACCGAAGAACCGCTCACCGGCGCGCGCGTTCGCCTCGACCTCGAAGGTGCCGCCGACCTGACCGACACCACCGCAGATGATGGCACGTTTGTTCTTGGTTTCGACGAAATCCCCGATAATGCCGCCCTCACCGTCACGCACGACGGCTACACGCCGGGCGCTATCAACATCGCGCAGCGCGACATCCGGGCCGGCCGCCGAATGGTCGTTCGCTTGCGCAAGATCGACCCGTTCGTCATCGTCGTCGAGCCCGAGCCCCAGGTGCATCACCTGGGCAACGACGAGTTCAGCGGCCGCATCAACAGCCAGTTCCAGCGCGCCAGCGAGGGCCTGGTGCTCGAACTCCCCTTTGAGATGACCGAAGCGCACGCCAAGCTCCGCCTGCGCGGCGCCGAGTTGCGCCTTTTCGTCAAGGGCACGCAGGCCCCCAACCCAGTGCGCCTGAACGGCCGGCAAATCGCCACGCTCTCCCAATCCCCGAACGACGGCAGTTTCGGCGAGCAGGTCATCACCATCCCCTCGGGCGTGCTGCGGCTCGGCATGAACGTGCTCGAACTCGAATCCGTCGCCCGCCCCGGGTCGGACAAGGACGATTATGAGTTTGTCAACCCGCGAGTGGTGTTGCTGGTTCAAGATGACGAGGCCGCGATCTGAGCTCCCGGTTCAATGCATGAATCCCCTCGCCGGAATAACCCCTGACGGCCCTTGCTTCACTTCTCACTCCGTCCACGAACTGTCGATACTCAGGGGAGTCCCATGCGCACAGCCGCTCTTGCCGTCACGACGCTCGTTGCCAGCATCACGACCTGCTTCCCACAACCCGCGATGGCCACGCCCACGCTGGTCGAACTTTTTACAAGCGAGGGCTGCAACTCGTGCCCGCAGGCCGAGGCATACTTCAACGAACTGGCGAACGGGGTCCAGCCCCCCGGTGACGAGAACATCCTCATCGCCTGGCATGTGGACTACTGGGATTATCTTGGCTGGAAGGATCCCTACGGCCTCGCCTTGGCCTCGCAACGCCAACGCAACTATGCCACCGCGATGCAGAAGCGCGGCGGCAGCGAGGCAGGGCGCCCCGGCGTGTACACGCCGCAGATCATCGTGGCCGGCCGGCGTGCGTTCGTGGGCAGCGATCGGCGCACTGGTGCGTTCGCCCTCACGCCCCGGCAGCGCGGTGGCTCCCAGCCGCTGGCCATCAAGATTGCCAGCGATGATGACCGCTTTACCATCACGACCAACCTCCCCGACCTGCCCGCGGGTGCCGTGGTCATGGGTGTTCTCGTCGAGGACGGCCTGGCCTCCAGCGTGACCGCGGGCGAGAACCGGGGGCGAACGCTCAAGCACGAGCGCGTCGCGCGAGCGGCCGCGAACGGCGAGATCGTGAATGGGACCGCCACCATCCGCCTTACCGTGCCCGGCGGCGTGATGCGTGAAAACGCATCGGTCGTCGTCTTCGCGCAGGCCCCGGACATGGGCCCCATCCTCGCCGTCGGGACAACACCGCTCACCAGCGAGCCCACCCAAGACCAGCGCTACCACACGCTGGCCATCGGCAATCAGGAGATTCGCTACGCGCTCATCCTGCCCGATGGCTTCGACCCGGCCAAGACCTATCCCGCGATGCTCGCGCTGCCCCCGGGCGCGCAGGATGAACGCATGGTCGAGGCCGGCCTGGGCCGCTATTGGGAGCAAGCCGCCAAGGAGCGCGGCTGGATCGTGGTCAGCCCGATCAACCCGGACTTTGCCCGATTTTTCCAGGCGCGAAGCGACCCGCTCGACGCCCTGATACAAGACATCAGCACCCGATTCAACATCGAGGGCAACAAGTTCCATGTCACCGGCATCAGCAACGGCGGGCGCGCCGCCTTCCTGGCCGCCCTCGAACACCCCGAACGCTTCGCATCCCTCACCGTACTCCCCGGAATGCTCGGCGAGCGCACGCCCGGGCGGAAAATCCTTGGCTTGCGCGACCTGCCGATCACCATGTACGTCGGCGGCGACGACACCGATTGGGTCCGCGCGGCAGAACGATCCCTCGAAGACCTCCAGAAGCAAGGCCTGTCCGCGACACTCACCATCCTGGACGGCCAGGGGCACGGCCTCTCGCTGGCCCCCAAGGCCATTTTCGATCGCCTCGATACGTTCAGGCCGTGAGCCGCCCGACACCTTGGAACCGTGACCTCGTTCCATCGAATATGCTGCCCGGACTGGGGCAGACGCCGCGTTCGCCCGACGAAGCCGAAGCACGATCATTCCGAATGGTCGAGAACGAGGGCCAACAATGCATCCCGATCAACGGTTTCGCGCAAGTCGGTCCGACCGCCGGCCAACCATCCCGTTCTTCGTCCTCGCGGCCTTGATCCCGTTCTTTGGGTGTCTCGCCCAGCCCTCGGCAGCGCCCGAGCCCCCGGCCGTCCCCGCCGCCGAGACCGAGCCGACATCTCCGACCTTTGGCTGGAATACCGCGAACATGCCCGGTCGCTCGGGCATCGACGCCGTCCGAGCGGCCTGGCCCGACTTGCCCGACGAGAGCGCGAAGCAGCAGATCATCAAGGCATGGAGGCTCGATGTGCTGCTTCCCGACCGGCATCTCAAAACAAGATTCCATCCACACCAGTTCGAGTTCATGGCGTTCGCCCTCAAAGAACGCCATCCCCAGACATCCAAATGGGTGCTCGACTACCTCACGGCCTACGCATGGCGCGAGTTCGGCCCGCAAGACAAGGCGACACCCGAAGCCATCGACGCGGCCCTTGAATGGCTACACGCGAACCTGGGTCGTGATCCACGGCTCGTCACCGAAGAATCGATGCGCCAGTGGATCGCCACGGTAGCCACTGCGCCAGACCCGACCGATGCCTTCAACATCCTCGAACAAACATGGGCTCGCCAGCCTTTGATCGGCGAGCCTGTGCTGATCGACGCGGCCCGCGAGGCCGGACTGGAAGCGGCGCTGTTGCGAGCCTTCGAGTTTCCCGCGGCCAGCTTCGATGCCATCGAGAAAGGCTACTACCTGCTCGCGCAGATCGACGGCGAAACGTACCCCAACCATCCCGATAACGCCGACTTGTTCATGGAAGCCTACCAACCGAGGCTGATCGCCCAGCAAGAGGCCGAGCAGCAAGCCTTGATGGCATCGCTCGACATCAGTATTGCCGACGGCGACGAACGCAAACGCTGGGTGGTGCATCCCCCCATCGCGCACGAAAACGCCGACCAACCCCCCGAGGCCGGGTGGGGCTTGCTCGTTGTGGTACCGGGCGGCGCGGGCGGGCCCGACTTCGCCCCGTTCGTTCGTG
>CAYGTM010000076.1:0-8636 GCA_964352795.1 uncultured Phycisphaera sp. | reverse complement strand
GATGTCGGCGGCGGCCTTGCTGGCCGAGTAGGGGCTCGATGGGTCGAGCGGCGTGTGCTCGGTGAAGAGTTCCTCGGGCTTGTCGATGGGCAGCGAGCCGTAGACCTCGTCGGTGCCCACTTGCAGGAATCGGCCGGCCTTGCCGTTGTCGGCCCAGGTGTTGCGGCAGGCTTGCAGCAGCACCTGCGTGCCCAGCACGTTGCTGGTGATGAAGGGTGAGGCGTCCTGGATGGAGCGATCGACGTGGCTCTCGGCGGCGAAGTTCACCACGGCGTCGCAGTCGCCCAGCAGCGATTGCACGAGCGGGCCATCGGTGATATCGCCCTTGACGAACGTGTAGTTGGCGTGGCCCTCGATGCCAGTAAGGTTTTCGAGGTTTCCCGAATACGTCAGCACGTCGAGATTGGTGATGCGCACGCCGGGACGGGCTTCGAGCACATACCGCACGAAGTTCGATCCGATAAAGCCGCAGCCGCCCGTGACGAGGAGGTGCTTGAACGATCGCGTCTCAGGCATTGGTGATCCCTTCCGGCACTCGACGTAGCACATCGGCCAGGTTGTTCTTCCAGTGGGGCATGGGGCCAAGTTCGGCTTCGGTCTGACTGATATCCAGCACGCTGTACGCCGGTCGTTTGGCGGGGCGCGGAAACTGGTCGCTGGTGCAGGGCTCAAGAGTCGCGGGCGCATCGGTAAGCCGCTTGATTTCCTGGGCGAACTCGTACCAGGTGCATTCGCCGCTGTCGGTGGCGTGCCAGTGGCCACGTTTGCCGTTCAGCACGAGGTCAATCGCGCACCGGGCCAGGTGCTCGGCAGAGGTCGGACGGCCGCGCTGATCGTCCACGACCGAGAGCGACGGCTTCTCGGTCAGCAGCTTTCGCATCGTGAGCACGAAGTTCTTGCCCCACGGAGCGTAGAGCCAACTCGTGCGTAGGTGCAGCCAGCGTTCCTCGTCCACGGCTTCCAGGGCGTCTTCGCCGGCCGCCTTCGAGCGGCCATAGGCGTTGATGGGTGAGCGAGCATGACCAACAGCGTACGGCGTCGTTCCGGCACCATCGAACACATAGTCCGTGCCGAAGTTGACCAATAAGCCGGTCTTGCCAGAGTCCAGAATCTGCTCGATCGCGTGGCCATTGGCCTGCGTTGCGTCGGCTTCGTTCGATTCCGCGCCATCGACGTCGGTCCACGCCGCGCAGTTGAACAGCACGTCGCTGGGCTGCATGGCCTCGATGCTACTCCGGCTCGACAGGTCGACATCGGCGCGCGTCAGTGTGGTATGTCTGATGCCACGAGCGGCAAGTTGCGCGACCATCGCACGGCCCAACATGCCCGCGCCGCCCAGTATGACGATGGATTGACCCGCGAACTCGCTCATCCGTGCTGCACGCCCCACGGGAATGCCTCGACCGCGTCGTGGCCCATGCGAAACTCGTCGGGCACCTTCGCGTCGTACTGGTGCGTGACGTAGTACAACAACCCCGCCGGCTCGTGGCCCACCGTCGCGCACCCGTGCCACAGGGGTGGGGGGATGATGACCACGCCCGGCCGCCGCTCGCCCATGACTGCCAACCACCGCCGGCCGTCGCTCTCGCGGAACACGCCGGTCTTGACATGCCCGTTGATGCACAGCCAGAAGTCGGTCTGCTTGGTGTGGCGGTGCCAGGCCTTGATGACGTTTGGATACATCACCGAGTAGTTGATCTGCCCCGCCGGCCCGAGCACGCCCTGCATCAGGTTCATGACCGACCAGCCGCGATCGTCGGCGAAGATCGACGCGGGGATCAGCAGCGGCTCGAGGTCTTCTTTGGCCTTCTCGAATGCCTCGGCCGGCGAGAGTTGGACGGTGCGGATGGGCTCGGGCTTGCTCGCGATCGCGGCGGTGGGCATGTCGGTGATGGTACTCATGCGCTCGCCCCTGCGGGCAAACGCACATGGTTGGCGCCGCCTTCGCGCACGAGATTGGCGGCCTTGTGCAGGCTCTCGAACGTGCCCGCGTCGGTCCACCAGCCCTCGAGCGTGTCGTACGTCAGGTCGCCGCGCTTGAGGTAGTAGTTGTTCACGTCGGTGATCTCGAGCTCGCCGCGAGCGCTGGGCTCGAGCCCCTCGCACATGCCGAACACGTCCGAGTCGTAAAAATAGATGCCCGTCACGGCTTGATTGCTCGGCGGGCTCTTGGGCTTCTCGATGATCTCGGCGATCTTGGCGTTCCCAGACGCGATGTCCCCATCGCCCTCGAAGCGAACCACGCCGAAGCGCTCGGGGTCGTCCACGGTCTTGAGCAGCAGTTTGGCCCCGCTTTTTTGCGTGAAGAACTCGCCGGCGGCCTTCTTGAGGTTGCCCTCGATGATGTTGTCGCCCAGCACGACGCAGATCTTCTCGCCGTCGGCGAAGTCCTTGGCCAGTCGCAGCGCGTCGGCGATGCCGCCCTCGCCCTCCTGATAGGCGTACGCGAGCCGTTTTACGCCCAAGTCCTGCCCGTTCTTGAGCAGCTTGAGGAAGTCGCCCGCGTGCTCGCCGCCGGTGACGATGAGCACCTCGGTGATGCCCGCGTTGAGCAGGCATTGGATGGGGTAGTAGATCATCGGCCGATCAAACACTGGTAATAGGTGTTTGTTCGTTACCAGCGTGAGCGGCCGAAGCCGCGTGCCCAGTCCGCCTGCGAGTATCACGCCCTTCAAAGCCTACCTCCGATGGTTGGTCCCACCCCGTTATCGACCGATGTTCCGCCTCACTCGCGTCCGCCAGCCGGCCAGATGCGTCGCCCGCGGGCGCTCTCTTGGCGGTATTGTTGCCCAAGTTCGGCCCCTGGCTCGCATGATGTCCATGAAGGTTGGCGCGGACGGGTGCGGCCCATACCCTGCATCTTCGGGAATCAGACCGAGCCCAGGTGGGCCCAACCGACAAGGAGGCCAATGGTGAGCCCAAACAAATATCAAACAATATTGGCAATGATTCTGGCCGCGTTCGCGGTGTTGGCTTCCACGGCCACCGCCCAGGACACGGTGCTCCGCCTGCCGATGCGCACTGTTGGCCCCAACACGCTCGACCCGGCCCAGGGCTCGACCACTTACGACAACATGGCGTGCTCCCAGGTGTACGAGACGTTGCTGCAACCCAGCTACGCCAACCCGAATGAACTCGAGCCGTTGCTGCTGGCCGAGATGCCCACCAGTTCGACAGACGACCAGGGACGCAAGGTCTGGACGTTCACGCTGCGCGAGGACGCGAAGTTCCACGACAACCAGTGCTTCCCGAATGGCAAGGGCCGGCAAGTGACCAGCGACGACGTGTTCTACTCGCTCAAGCGTCTGGCCGACCAGCGCGCCAGCGAGGGCAAGAACTGGTGGCTGCTGGCTGACACCATCGTGGGTTTCGACGAGTACAAGGCCCGCCAAGACCAGGCACCCGCGTTCGACTACGACGCGCCGGTCGAGGGCTTCCGCAAGCTCAGCGACACCCAGTTCGAGGTCGTGCTCAAGGAGCCGATCTATCGCTTCATCTGGGTCTTGCAGATGTTCCAGACCTCCATCGTGGCGCGCGAGGCGGTCGAGTACTACAACGCCAACAACCGGAACGCCTTCTCGGCCAACCCCGTGGGCACAGGCCCGTTCGTCTTCCGCGAGTGGCGGCCCAAGCAGTCATTCATCGTGGTGAAGAACCCCAACTACCGCGAGGCCTACTACCCCAGCGAGGGCTGGACCGCCGAGGATATCGAGCGAGGGCTCGACAAGCTCGCCGGCCAGCGCATCCCGATGGTCGATCGCCTCGAGTTCGCCATGTATGTCGAAGATAATCCTCTGTGGCTCGACTTCGAGAACGGCAAACTGGGCTACATCGAGCTGCCCTTCGACTTCTTCGAGAAGGCCTTCAACCCCCGCACCAAACGCATGGATCGCGACCTGCGGCGCAACGGCGTGGAGTACGTCGTCGAGCCGCAACTGGACTTCATCTTCCGTGCGTTCAACATGGAAGACCAACTCGTGGGCGGGTACACGCCCGAGAAGGTCGCGCTGCGCAAGGCCATCAGTTTCGCGGTGGATCTCAACGAGATCAACGAGTCGTTCTACGCGGGCCTTTGCACCGTGTACGACGGCCCCGTGCCGCCGGGCTTGGATGGCCACCCCGAAGGCCACACCGTCGAGAACAGCAACCGCGGCCCGAATCTGGAACTGGCCAAGGAGTACCTCGCCAAGGCCGGGTATCCGAACGGCCAGGGCCTGCCGCCCATCCGCTTCGTCACCAGCCGCAGCGACATCAACGCCCGGCAGACGGCCATGCTCAAGCGGCAACTCTCCCAGGTCGGCATCCGCATCGAGGAGTCGCTGGTCGACTTCCCGGACTTGATCTCGCAGGTCAATCGCCGCGAGGTCCCGTTCTTCTCCTTCGCGTGGGCGAGCGATTATCCCGACGGCGAGAACAACCTAGCGCTGTTCTACTCGCCCAACGCCTCGCCCGGCAGCAACCACGGCAACTACAACCGGCCCGAGTACGACGCTTTGTATGAAAAAGCCCGGCTGATGGAGCCGAGCCCCGAGCGGACGGCCCTGTACGAACAGATGCGCGACATGGTGATCGCCGACGTGCCGTTTGTCGGCTCGCTCGCTCGCAACCGCTACTTCCTCATCAACGATCACATGGAAGGTGCCAAGCCCACGCAACGCTTCTGGTCGTGGTTCAAGTACCTCGACACCGACCAGACCCGCTAAGGCCGGCTACGGGTCACGAAAGGCGGCTGAACCGGCATGTGGGCGTACGTCCTCCGACGCATCTTGTACAACATCCCCGTGTACATGGGGGTGATCCTCTTTCTGATGATCCTGCTGCGCCTCACCGATCCGGTGACGGCGTACTTGGGCAAGTACCCAACCTACGACCAGTACAACACCAAACGCTCCGACTTCGGCCTCGACAAATCCCTGCTGGGCGACTGGCAACTCGGCGGACGCTCCTGGGACACACGCGAGGGTGGGCTGGGTGGCGACTATCTGGCCAAGGGCAGCGGCAATGGCAAGGCCTACGTCCAATGGACCTTCGACCTGCCGCCGGGTTCGTACAAGGTGCAGGCCACTTGGCCATCGGTCGAGAACGACGAGGGCGAACTCGAATCGAAGGGTGAGTCGGGCCTGGTCTGGGCCCGCCTCATCGAGGGCGACCTCCCACTGCGCACCGTCTCGATGGACCAGACCAGGCCCGCACGCTCGGTCGAGATCGACGGCGTGGGCTGGAGTGATCTGGGAAGCATCGACCTGTCTCGCAACAAACCGTTCACGGTGCGAGTACTCGACGACTCGAGCAAGCCGGTCATCATCGACGCCATCCGCATCGAGCCGGTGCGTGTGCAAGAGGGCGAGATGCCGGCGGCAATCATCGCCGATACTGACGCACAAAACGTCGATATCGTCGATGATCCGTGGACCTTCGGCCGCTTCGCGCGAAGCCTTTGGGACAACCAATACTTCGCCGCCCTCAAACGCATCGTCACGCTCAACTTCAACCAGAAGAGCTGGTCGGTCGAGAGCCAGGGCGTGGGTGACATCATCGCGTCGTCGGTGGTGCCGAGCCTGTCGGTCACGCTGCCGGTGCTCATCCTGACCACGCTCATCTCGACGAGCCTGGGGCTGCTCGCGTCATTCAATCGCGGCAAGCCGCTCGACCGCGGTGTGATGTTCCTGGCCGTGCTGGGTATGAGCATCAGTTATCTGGTGTATGTGATCGTCGGGCAATACTTCGGCGCCCAATGGCCGCGGTTGGCATTCGATCGGGAAATCTTCTCGACTTTTGGCTACGAGCCCGTGCTGCCCTTGTGGGAGCGCGTGCAAGCCTCGCTGCAAGACAGCGGCGTGGAAGATCCCGGCTTCTTCCGCACGCTGGTCGCATGGTTCGCTACCGTGCCGAGCACGATGAAGCACTGGCCCTACTACTGCCTGCTGCCGGTCATCATCGGCGTCATCGTGGCGATGGGCTACGACACGCGCTTCTACCGCGCCGTGATGGTCGAGGAGTGCAACAAGGACTACATCCGCACGGCCCGGGCCAAGGGTGCCAGCAACCGCCGCGTGATGTACCGCCACATGCTGCGCAACGCGCTGATCCCCATCATCACCCGCGTGATGATCTCGCTGCCGTTCATCATCATGGGCTCGCTGCTCGTCGAGATCTACTTCGGCATCCCCGGCATGGGCCAGCAACTGTTCAACGCCATCACAAACAAGGACTTCCCGGTCGTCGAAAGCATTACCGCGCTGCTGGCGGCCATCTTCATCATCACCAACATCCTCACCGACGTGCTGTATGCTCTCGTCGATCCACGGGTGACACTCAAGTGAGAGGGGCCGCACGTTGAGCGGATCACTGCTGGATCGCAAGATCGAAGGCGAACTGGCCCGGGGCAAAACCGGCTGGGTATCGGCCGTGCGCCGCTCGCGCGCGTTTCGCACGTTCGTGCGAGACAAGGCCGCCGTGGTGGCCCTGGGCATCATCGGCGTGTACCTCTCGATCGCGGTGCTCATCATCGGGGCGCAACTGGTCAACGCGATCGGCCAGCGCGTGGGCATCGATCTGTCCGATACCTTCGTCATTCGCGAACTCTCACTGGAGCGTTCCTTGGAGCGAGTAGGCCCGGACAGCCTGCCGGGGTTCTTCGAGACTGCCGATCCGGATCGACGGCTCGAGCACGTAGATTACTACCTCTCTCGCATCGAGCGGGCATTGGAGCGTGACGACCCGAAGGTGGCTCTGGAAGCGATCCACGATGCCGAGCGCGACGTGGTTGACGCGCCCGTGGACGAGATTCGCAATCTGCTTGCCCAGGCCAAGGCCCAACTCAAAGCTGTCGACGGCGTGTACCTCAAGTTGGAACTCTTGCGGGAAGACCTCGCTTTTGCGCGCGACGATCTCGCTGACGCCGCTTCGACCGAAGAAGCCGATGAAACGCGGACGGAAATCGAGCAACTCATCGCGGATATGCCCGAAGCCGAGGCGGCCGTGGTCGCCGCGATCGACGAACTCGACCAAGACACACTCGCCCTCATGCCGTGGCCCACTGGCTTCGCCGGCTTCATGTACGACGCCCGCCTGCTGCTGGGTACCGATACCCAAGGCCGATCGATCCTCTGGCGCGCCGTCTACTCCATTCGCGTGGCCACGCAGGTCGGGCTCGTGTCGGCCATCATCGCGGTCGTGGTGGGGGCCTTCCTCGGAGCGGCGGCGGGCTTCTTTGGCGGCTGGGTCGATCACGCGATCGTCTGGCTCTACTCGACGCTTTCGAGCGTGCCGTACATCGTGCTGCTCACGGTCGTCGCGTTCGTGTTCAGTTCGATGGAAGTCACCGTGCCCTTCACCCGGGGCGTGCAGGTGCATCAGACGCTCATCCCGATGTACGTCGCGTTCGGCGTCACGTTCTGGATCGCGCCGTGCCGGCAAATCCGCGGCGAGGCGCTCAAAATCCGTTCGCTCGACTATGTGCAGAGCGCGACATCAGTGGGCGCGGGACGGTTCCACATCCTGCGCAAGCACGTCATCCCCAACGTGCTGTTCCTGGTGTTCATCAATTTCTCGCTCATCTTCATCGGCGCTATCAAGAGCGAGGTCATCCTTAGCTTCCTGGGCATCGGGGTGGTCGGCCAGCCCAGCTGGGGGGTCATGATCAGTGAGTCCAAGAGCGAGGTGCTCAACCAGTTCTTCTGGCAGATCGGCACGGCCACGGCCTTCATGTTCGGCCTAGTGCTGGCCTTCAATGTCTTTAGCGACGCTTTGCAGGACGCCTTCGACCCCAAGCACGCCCGTTGAGTCTGCTTCTATGGACCCTATCAAAATCAAAACGCACGGCCATCGGCCGTGCGTGCATCCTGCCAGAAAAAAAACACGATGTCCGGCATCAACCGGGCATCGTGTTTAGGAGGAGAGAGACAAGACGAAATAAATATGCGCCCGATTTTGTGGCACGCCAGCATTTTATGAAAGAAAATGGATGGGCGGTCGGGTCATTCGGGTCGCGCGGGTAGGGGAGAGGCACGAAATGCGTTATGTTCGTACTGTGTCCTATATCATCGGGCTTGTGTTCGCATATTGTGTGGTATATACGGCCCACGCTGGCGTGCAGATGACCCGCCCAGATGCCAGACTTACCATCGCCGCCGATGTGCTGCCCGATGCCCTCGCCGACGGCCAGTGGTCGCTCATGGTGTGGATCCATGCGGCCGAACGGGTCCGAGAACCAAGCGCGCTCATCAGTATTGGGGGCAGGCTCGCGGTAACGGCCGACGATCGGGGCGTTTCCGTCCGGCTCCAGCACCATGTTCGCGGTGCCGAGCTTCGGTTGGACTCCGCTCTGGAGCCCGGTCGTTGGCACCTGCTGGCGGTTTCGATGGACGTGCGGGCCGGTCGGGCTCGGGCATGGCTGGCCACCGAAGCCGCCGGCGCGGCCGAGGGCGACATCGCGTCGGCCTCTGGCGGCCTGCGCGTGTTGGACGAGAGCCCTTCCCTGACGCCAGCGGCCGGGCAGGCCGGTGATCCGGTGATCGGCCCGGTGTCGCCCGCGGGTGGCGTCACTTCCCTCACACGCGCGACGCCGGTCATGTTCGATCCGGTCCTTACCTCAGACACGTTTGGCATGACGATCGGCTCGTCGCCCTCGGGCG
>CAYGTM010000075.1:0-8650 GCA_964352795.1 uncultured Phycisphaera sp. | reverse complement strand
CCGCGCCCCGATCGAGGCCGTGCTGGAGGACGGCACGACGCTTGGGCACGGCACGCTGCACAACTACGGCCAGATCGCCCAGAAGGACATCCGCATCGGCGACACGGTGGAGGTCGAGAAGGCGGGAGAGATTATTCCCTACGTGCTGGGTGTGGTTGAGTCGGCCCGCGCGAAGGACAGCACGCCCATCGCGCCGCCGAAGACCTGCCCGGCGTGCGGCGGTGTCGTGGAAGTCGAGCCGGCCGAGGCCGAGCACGACCCGAAGCTGGAGACCGCGCGGCGCTGCGTGAACCCCGAGTGCCCGGCCCAGGTGCGCGAGAAGCTGGTGTGGTTCGTGGGCCGCCGGCAGATGGACATCGACGGGCTGGGTGAGAAGACCATCGACCTGATCCGCGAGAGCGGGACCATCCCGCTCGAACACTTCGCCGACATCTTCCGCCTGCACGAGCACGGGGACGCGCTGAAGGAACTCGAAGGACTGGGCGAGAAATCGGTCGCGTTGATGCTGCGGGGCATCGAAGACGCCAAGGGTCGGGGCATGGCGCGCGTCTTGGCGGGGCTGGGGATGCGCCATGTGGGCGAGAGCACGGCCAAGGCGCTGGCCCGCGTGTTCCCGTCGATCGACGCGCTGCTGGAAGCCGACGCATGGCGGCTCATGCCCACGGCTCTCAACTCCATGAGCCAGGCCGAGCGCACGCGGCTCACCGGCTCGCCCGACAAGTTGGACAACCCGCCCGAGACGGGCTTGGGTGCGTTGACGGCCCCGATCGTGCACGAGTATCTGCATTCGGAGGCCGCCCGCAGGACGTTCGATGATCTGCGCGCGGTGGGCGTCGACCTTGCGAGCACCGACTATGTTGACCCCGAGGCGCGCGCGGGGATAGCCTCAACGGACAGCGTCTTTGCGGGGCGGACAATCGTGCTGACGGGAACGCTCGAACACTTCGATCGCGGCGCTCTCAAGGACATCCTCGAAAGCCTGGGCGCGAAGGTGTCGGGCTCGGTGAGCAGGAACACCAACGTCGTGGTCGCCGGCGAGAAGGCCGGCAGCAAGCTCGACAAGGCCCGGGAACTGGGCGTGGACATCTGGGATGAGGCCCGGCTGCTGGCCGAACTGCCGCCTGAGCACGCCCCGGGGTGATCCCTACTCAAGAGTGCGGCGGGATGGCCCGATACCCCTCTTGCGAGAGGGAGGCGCGTGATGCAGAGCCTGGAGTTCCGATGCGAGCTGCGCGACCCGGAGACGGCGATGGCCGCGCTCCTGCGCGCCGGGGCGGCCCCCCTGGTCACGCTCGAACTACGCGATACCTACTTCCGCGTGCCCAGCGGCGTGTTCAAGAGGCGCGAAGCGCCCGACGAGCCGGTGGAGTACATCTTCTACGATCGGCGCGATCGGCTGGCCCCGCGGTTGTGCCGCTTCACGGTATACGACGAGGCGCAGATGCGGCTGCGGTTCGGGCGCACCGACCCGCCCATGTGGCGCGTGGTCGAGAAGACGCGCGTGGCGCTCATGCGAGGTAATGTGCGCATCCACCTCGACGAGATCGACGGGCTCGGGCAGTTCTGCGAGCTCGAGGCGGTGGTCAGCCCGGCCCACACCGTGGCGCGCTGCCACGAGGCCATCGGCGAGCTGCGGCACATCCTGGGCCCCACGCTGGGCGAGCCGGTGAGCGGCACCTACGCGGGGATGCTCGACGCGCTCGAACCCGAGCGGGTGTGAGGCTCAGAGCCACTTGACGCGGCGCAAGAGCCAGAGCTGGCCGGCCAAGACCACGAGGAAGGCGCTGCCCCAGATCCAGACCGCCCAAGGCTGGGTCGTGAAGGGGATGCCGGCGACGTTCATGCCCAGCAGGCCGGTGAGGAACGAGAGCGGGAGGAAGATGGCGGTGATGATGGCCAGGGCGTAGAGGCGTCGGTTGAGGGTTTCGGCTTCCTGGCCCGAGACTTCGGCGCGGGCCAACTCCGCCCGCACGTTCTGGTTCTCGAGTTCGTCGACCAGGCGTGTCACGCGGTCGGCGAGTTCGACGAGCGGGGTCGAAAGGTCTTGGGGCATCAGGGCGTCGGGGGCTTGGCGGAGTTCGGTGATGGCCTCTCGCAGCGGGAGCGCGAAGCGTCTCAAAGTGATGATGCGCAGCCTGAGGCGGGCGATGTCGCGGCGGTCGACCTTGGTATCCTCGTCGATCACGGCTTCGAGATAATCATCGATCTGCTCGCCGCTCTCGGTCACGGTGGGCGTCATGCGTTCGAGGAGATTCTCCAAGAGCATGAGCAACAGCTCGCCGGCGGCCTCGACATGGACCTTGGGGTTGGGCGCTTCGATGCTCGAGGCGAGATCCTCGGCCGCACGCAGGCGCCGGCGGACGACCGTGACCAAACGGCCGGGCGTGAGCCACGCGCGGATGGAGATCATGTCCTCGGGCATGGCCTGGGCGTTGAGGTTCACGCCGCGGCCGATGAACAGAAGGCCCCCCTTCCACTGCACGCACCTAGGACGGGTCTGGGTGGCGAGCATGGCGTCGGCGACGTCTTCGGGCAGGTCGGGCTGGAGGCGGAGCCACTGGGCGGCGTTGGGGCGGTTGTGGTCGAGGTGGAGCCACTGCCAAACGGGGTGGCCCTGGATGAGCTGCTCGATGGGCGCTTGGGGATTGCGCTCCACGCCGGCGGGCGAGGCGAAGATCATCACGCCCGACTCGGGGGCCATGGCGGTGAACTTGATCGTGCTCATCTCGGTTCCTCGATCTGTTCGCGAGCCTGGGGCTTGCGATCGTCCTGGCGCGAGCGCTTGGACAGCGCATCGGCCAGCGGGCCGATGTCGCGGATGTTGAGGTCGCGCTGCGGGAAGGCGATCTCGATCTCAAGTTCGCGGAACCGCTCGGCGATCCGCGTGTGCAGGGTGCTCTTGGCCTCGAGGAAGAAGTCGTAACTTTCGAGGAACACGCGAAGCTCGAAGTTCAGCGTGCTGTCGCCGAAGCCCAGGAACAGCGATCGGACGCGCGGCTCGCTCACGACGTTGGGCTGGCTCTGGCCGATCTCCAGCAGCGTGCGCTCGACCAGGCGGACGTCGGACCCGTACGCCACGCCCACGGGGATGCTGACGCGGATGCGTGGGTCCGAGAGCGTCCAGTTGGTGAACTCTTCGGTGATGAAGACCTTGTTGGGCACGATGACCTCGCGCAGCTCCCAGTCGAGGATGGTCGTGGCGCGCATGCGGATGCGGGTGACCTTGCCGTTCATGTTGTGCACGGTGACGGTATCACCCACGCGCATGGGGCGTTCGATGAGGATGATGAGGCCCGAGATGAAGTTGGCGAAGATTTCCTGCAAGCCGAAGGCCAGGCCGAACGTGAGGGCGGCGGCCAGGAACTGGACCTGACCCCACCCGATGCCGATGGCACTGAAGCCCAACAGGATGCCGATGATGACCAGGATATAGCGCAGGATGCTGGTGACGGCAAAGCGGATGCCGGAGTCGAGCGGCAGCCGTTTGAGGATGGTGATCTCGAGCAAACCCGGCAGGTTTCGCGCCAGCACCCAGGTGACGGCGAAGAACAGGAAGGCCGCGCCCACGTCGGCCAGGGTGATGGCGCCGATCGAATCGTTCGCTTGCGATTCGCCCGACGAGCCCAGGCCAAGCGGGTTGGGGGCGCTGGGGCCGCTGGTGTCGGCTTGTGGCTTGTCCTCGGTTGTCGATTCGGTCGAAGGCTGCTCGGCCAGGCCTGGAATGACGGTTGTGGGCGATTCGGTATCGATGACCTGGATGTCGGGATAGAGCTGGACGCGCTCGAGCATCCGCAAGGCCGGGAGCTGCGCGGACCACAGCCAATAGAGGCCCACGATGAGCGTGGCCAGGACACCGGCGACCAGAACACGGCGCGTCTGGGTATCGACCTCGGCGGCGTCGATCTCGGCGGGGGCCTCGATCTCGACGCCCTCGCCTTCTCCACCGCTACCGGGCTTCTCGGCGCGCTCGGCGGCTTCCTCCTGGCGGCGCTGCTGGGCGCGCTTGAGCAGCAGGCGACGGCGTTCGATGAACAACCACCGGAGCACGAGGTTGTACGCGAGCGTGGCGGCGACGATGAGCCAGCCCGTCAGATGCAGGCGTTGGTCGAGTTGCTGGGCCGTGTAGGAGTATCCGATACCCGCCAGCACCGCCAGGGCAAGCGGGGAGGCGACCAGCAGCGGGTACCACACCCAGCGGCCCTGGTTGATCACGCCCGAACGGTGCTTGGTCAGGTAGTTCTTGACGAACGGCAGCCAGGGGGCGAAGGCCCATGCCGAGAAGGCGGCCAGAATGAGCTGCGCGAGAATGAAGAAGAGGCGGCCCACCGCGTCGGTCAGCACCGGGTCCGCCTGGTGCGAGTAGGCACGCGCGATGACCGCGATGGGGATGATCGAGGCTTCGAGCAGGAAGACCAATCGCCTGAAGTCGATCAATCCATCCTTACGCCAGCGGAAGTGGGCATCGACCAGCCCGTCGTTGCGCATGGCGTGGCGAACGAACTCGAGCACGAACGCCAAGATTCCGGCCTCGTAGAGCGCCGTGCCGACGGCCCGGGCGACCTCGACGTTGGTTCCTCGCAACACGACGCTGGCCAGCATGAGGGCGATGGGCAGCGGCAGGCTGATGAGCACGGTGAGCGGGATGACCCGCAGCGTGAGGCCCATGCTGTCGGTGCTGAACTTGCGCACCTTGCCGGCGGTGGTCTTCAGGCCCTTGCGCGCCTTGCCGCGGGCCCAGAGGGAAGCGAGGAGAGCGATGATGGTGGGCACAACTAGGAATGGCGGCGGCCAGAGGGCACCCAGGGCCGCGATCCATTGCGAGCCAATGGGCTCCTTCTGCGAATCGGTGCTCGCCTGGTCTCCTCCCAAGAGCCAGACGACGCCTTCGGTAACGTCATCCGGGTCGGGGATGGCTGGCCCCTGCACGCTGCGGGTCCAGAGGATGCGTTCCTCGATGAAGGTGCGGAAGGCCTTGGTTGTCTCGGCGATGGCGTCCTGGTTTGCCGCGAGTTGCAAGGCCTCGGTGTAATACTCGCTGTAATCGGTTTCGAGTAACCTGAGCGTCTCGACGTAGGCATTCAGGATGCTGGTGATCTGGCGCTCGACCTCGGGGGACACCTCGCCGTCGGGTCCGCCCAGCCGTTCTCGGGCTCGCGCGGCCGCGACACCCACATCGCCGAACTCGGACAGCATGTCCTCGATGTCGATCTGGTCGAGTTGGGCCTGATCGATGCTGGCTTCCAGCCGATCTCTCGCTTCGGGATCGATCCGGGGCAGGCCTCGCAGTTCCTTGCGCAGGGAGCGGCCGACGATCTCGGTCAGGCCCGCGGCGCTGACGCGGGCGGCGGTGTTCCTGGCACGCTGCTTGAGATCGAGCAGTTCTTTCCCCGCCCGGTCGCTCTGGGCCTTGACAGACTTGACACGTTCGAGCGTGCCCTTGGGGCCGAGGCGGCGTTCGGTCAGTTCGATGGTTTCGTCGGCGATGCTCTGGAGCGTGGGATCCGAAACCTGACTGGCCTGCTGCTGGGCCTCCTGCTGGGCTTGGCGGGCCTGGCGGTTGGCGGCCTCGGCCTGCTTCTGCCAGCGGCGGGCCACGGCGGCGGGGTCGGCCGGGTCGGCCGGAAGGGCGGCCAACTCGTTGGTCAGTTCGGTGAGTTGGCTCTGCCACTGCACCAGATTGGACGGCGCGGTGCCCAGAGTCACCTCGCGCGTTTTCGCATCGTCCTGGAACTTGGTGAGGTCATCGCGGGCGGCTTTCTGGCGTGCCTCGGCCTCGGCGAGTAACGCGCGGATGGCGTCGAGCGCCTGGTCGGCGGGGAGTTGAGCGTAATCCTCGAGCTTCGGGGCACGACGGGCTGGTCGAGTTCGGTTCGCAGTTGCTGGAGCGTGCCGGGCACCGAGGTGGTGGCGTCGATGAACTCCTGCCGCTGGGTCTGGGCGGCGTTGCGTTGCTGGAGGGCCGCGAGGGCGGTTTCCAGCGGCGTGAGGAGCGATTGCTCTTCCTCGTCGCTCAGGGCCTCGTTGGCCTTCACTTCGGCGATGCGGGCCTGCACCTGGGCCACGGTCGGGGCCTCGACGGCCTCGGGCGGAGCGCCCTGGGCGGCTTGCGGCGGAGCGGGTGGCCTTTCCTGGGTTGGCGTTTGTTCCTGGGCCAGCCCGGCGTGGGCGAACACACAGAACAGCAGGACGGCAAAAATACGCGGCAATGTGATCGACATCGATCCACTATAAGCCCGGCACTTTCCAACCCCGGACGGCTGGGGACACCCCCAGCGGCGGCGAATGAACGGCTGGCTTCGGTGGTTGGCCGCCGGCAACGCCTCCAACCCTGGTACCCGATGCTCGAGACCTTCCGCAACGCCATGAAGCCACCGCGCCACAACGTGAGCGTTGATCCCAGCCTCTGGGTAGAGGCCCACGGCGACGCGCTGTATGCCTATGCCCTGCGTCGGCTCGGCTCTCCGACGGACGCCGAAGACGCGGTGCAGGAGTGCCTCGCGGCAGCCTTGGGGGCATCACGGCCCTTTGCGGGAGATTCGGCCGAGCGGACGTGGCTGATGGGCATCCTCAAGCACAAGGTGCTCGATGCGCTGCGGGCCCGATATCGCCGCAAGGAACACTCGGCCGACCTCTCGGCGATGGCTTCGGGCCCGATGGACGAGTTTTCCGGTGGCTCGTGGCGTGCGCACCAGCAAGGATCGGGGGCCTTGAGCGACCCAGATCAGAAGGCCTCGCCGCTCGGTAGGATGGAGCGGGCCGAGTTTGCCCGGCTCGTGGCGGCGGCGGTGGAGCGATTACCCGAGCCGATGCGCGCCGTTCTGGTGCTTCGGGAAGTGGACGGATTGAACACGGCCGAACTGGGGGAAGCCTTGGGCGTGAGCGCTTCGCAAGTCTGGACGCTGGTGCATCGGGCCAAGGCCCGGCTGCGGCGCGAGCTGGGCGGGGATGACCTTGGAGCCTCGTCATGACGCGACTCACCTCGATCCCCGCGACGCTCTGGTATGTCCTGACCCTGCGCTGCGAGGAGGCCGACCGCATCCGCGCGAACTTCCGCGACCCGGCCACGACCCGAGCGCAGAAGGTCGGCGAGCGCACGCACAGCGCGCTGTGCGGCTCGTGCCGAGCGGCGCGACGGACCATGCGGCGGATCGGGGAAGCCCTGCCGGACTTCGATGCTCTCGCCGACCCGAAGCCCATGCCCGAGAGCGTCCGTCAGCGCCTCGTGGAGCGGCTGCGCGAGCGCGACGGGCGCTGAATCAAGAACTTCCCGAATGGCGCGCAAGGCGCGAGAGGCCCGGCCGACACAGTCTGGCTGGCGGCCGCTTTGTCGCCGCTTCGCATTGGCCGAACGAGGCGAAACTTCACAAGGAGATGCAGAAGATGACACGCAACGCGGTATTGATGCTCGGGCTCGCGGCGATCACCGCCGCCCCCGCGCTCGCGCAGACCATTCAGATCCGGATCGAGAACCTCCAGGAGTCGGGCGGGATGGGCTTCACGCCCTTCTGGGTGGGCTTCCATGACAACACGTTTGATGTGTTCGATGCGGGTTCTCCCGCTGGCGGAGGTATTACCGAGATCGCCGAACTGGGTGATACCGGCCCCCTGACCAGCCGCTTCGCGATGGAGCAGCCCGGCGGGTTCGACACGACCCTGGCTCATCCGGTGGGGCCCCCGGTGTTCCGTGCGGGCGAGAGCGCGACCTTCGACCTTGACGTGGGCGATCGTCGCGTCAACCGCTACTTCAACTATGCCTCGATGATCGTGCCCACCAACGACCTGTTCGTGGGCAACGACAACGCCCGCGAGATCTTCGACGCCGACGGCAACTTCCTGGGACCGGTCACCATCAACATCTTCGGCCGCGGCGTGTGGGACAACGGCACCGAGGTAAACGACATCCTGGACGGGCCGGCGTTCGTCGAGGGCGTGGATGCCACCGGCGGCACGCGCGAGTTCGAGGACATCCAGTCGTTCTTCTCGCGTCCGGGTGCCGACGCGTATCTCGCGTCGATCATCGGGACCACCACGCCTCCGGGCGACCAGATTACCGGCGTGTTTTCCGAAGACCAGCTAATCGGCCGCATCACCATCGTGCCCGCTCCGGGCGTGGCGGGCGTGGGGCTGATGGCCGGCCTGGGCCTGCTGGCGCGCCGACGCCGCTAAGGCTTCGCCCACGAGCTCTTGTCCTTCCAGTCGCGGCCGCGCTTCCTCCGAGCGTGGCCGCGATTGTTATTGCTCCAGAGGCTCTTCGAGCAGCATGTACAGGATGTTGTTCACGAAGTCGTGCGATCGCGTCAGGTCGAGGTGGTTGGCGTTGATGAACTGCACGCGGCTCCAGGCGATGGGCGAGTCGAGGCCCACCGAATAGTCAGCGCCCTGCCGCTCGTCCATGAGGGCGCTCATGCGGGTGACGGTGCCGTCGCCCGAGTCGTGCCGGGCGACCTTGAGCCGCCCGCGTGAATCGACACTCAGCACGCTGTCGGTGTCCTCGGCATCGCCGATGAAGATGGAAATCTCGGTGCCCTCTGGCGGGGTGGCGGGCAGGTCAAGGGCTCGGAACGTCTGGTCGGCCCGGGCCAGGCACTTGGCCAGGTGGTCCAGCGCGATTTCTCGACGTTCGCCCTCGTCTTCGCCTTCGGGCAGCAGC
>CAYGTM010000074.1:0-8729 GCA_964352795.1 uncultured Phycisphaera sp. | reverse complement strand
GCGTTCGACCCTGCCGGTCAATCGGGTTGCAGCGATGGTCCGGATTGGCCGATCGGAATGGGTGGGCGGTTTGGAAGGGCTGAGTGTTATCGGGCTATTTGCCGTCCGACTGTAGGAGCTTCCTCGCGGTGCGTTTGGGTGTAGACAACTTCCAGCGGCTGGGCGGCGACTTGCCCGGTCATCGCTCGCGCGGGCTCCTGGGCCGCGTGTGGGCCGCTCTCTCGTTGATCCGCGGGAACAGCGATCGGCACCAAGTGATCGAGTGGCTGGCCGACGTGGTTCGAGGGACGACCAACGCGGTCACCATCATCGATATCCAGGGTCGGGTGCTCTGGATCAATGATGGGTTCACCCGGATTTATGGCTACAACGCCGAAGAGATTCTGGGTCGGGTCGTGTGCGACGTCCTCAAGAGCCCCCGCACGGATCAGGGCATCGTCGACGAACTCCACGGCCGGCTCGCGGATGGGCGGGGGTACCAGGGAGAGTTGCTCAAGCGCGCGAAAGACGGCCGTGAGTATTGGGTGTTGCTCGACATCCAGCCTCGCTTGGACGCGGCTGGCAACGTGGTCGGGTTCATGGCCATCGAGAGCGACATCACCGACCGAAAGCTGGCCCAGGTCACTCAGGAACAGGCCCTCATGGAGCAGGCCGAGCGCACCGAGTTGGCGTTGGCGGGCGGCGACCTTGGAACATGGGATTGGGAGTTCAAGGCGAACACGCTCACGGTCGATGCGCGATGGGCGTCGATGGTGGGCGAAACACTGGATTCCGTGGGCAACACGACCGAGGCGTGGTCGTCCCGCGTCCATCCCGATGACCTGCCCGCGTGTCTGGAACAACTGAAGGACTACGTCCAGCACGGCGTGCCGTACCAGGACGTGCTCTTTCGCATGAGGCACCGCGAAGGCGGGTGGCGTTGGATTCGCGCGTCGGGCAAGGTCGTGGCGTGGCACGCGGACGGCGAACCCATCCGCATGGTCGGGACGCACGCCGACGTGACCGATTGGGTCGTCAGCGAGTTTCTGCGCGACAAATCGAACCAGCGCATGGAGCTTGCCATCCAGGCGGGTCGGATGGGCCTGTGGGATTGGAACCTGGACACCGGAGAGTTCACCATCGACGCGCGCTGGGCGGCCATCCTGGGCGAGCAGCCCGATGAACTTCTGCCCGATGCCAGCACGCTGTTCACCCGCGTGCATCCCGACGATCTTGAGGCCCTGGAAGCCGACATTCATGGATATTCCGTCGGGGAGAGGCCCCAGATCGACGTGCAAATCCGGCTGAGCCACAGGGACGGCTCCTGGCGGTGGGCACGGTTTCTCGGCAAGTCCACGAGCGTGACAGTTTCGCAGGAAGGCAGCCGACTGGTGGGCATCCTCATGGACGTTCACGAACAGGTGACCGCCCAGGTCGAGTTGGCGCGCCGCGAGGCGGTGATGGCCAACACCGTCCGCATGGCCGGCATCGGCGGCTGGGAACTGGATCTCCGAACGATGACGCTGCACTGGTCCGACCAGGTGCGCGTGATCCACGAGGTGCCGTCGGGGTATGTTCCAAAGCTGGATTCGGCCATCGAGTTCTACGAAGGCGAGGCTCGGGAGCAGATTGCCGAGTGCGTTCGTCGAGCCATCGATCACGGCGAGGCCTACGACATCGAGTGCCGTTTCGTCACCGCCATGGGACGACGCCGGTGGGTGCGTTCGGTGGGCGAGCCGGTGTACGCCGAGGGAAAGGTCGTGCGATTGGCCGGCGCGCTCCAGGACATCACCGAGCAGCGTGCCCAGCACGAGGCGCTCGAAGAGGCGAACCGGGCACTCGAAGCCGCCCAGATGATTTCAAGAATGGGCAGTTGGAACTCCGACGCCGCGACGCACGAGGTCGCGTGGTCTCGGCACATGTTCCACTTGTTCGATCTATCACCTGTGGATGTCACGCCCAGCACGGAGCTGGCGCTGTCGCAATACATCGAGGAAGATTCCGCACGCCTGGCGACCGCCATCAAATCGGCCCTGACCGACGGCACCCCCTACGCCCTGACCCTGCGACGGCGTGAGGATCGCAACGGCGTACGCCACGTCGCTGTCGAGGGCCGGGCCCGGCGCGATGCGTCCGGTTGCGTCACGGGCCTCTACGGCACGGCGCGGGATGTGACGTCCGAGGTGGAACGCGAGGCCGCGCTGCGCGAGGCGCGGCTGCGGGCCGAAGACGCCAGCCGCAGCAAGACCGAGTTCCTGGCGAACATGAGCCACGAGATCCGCACGCCCATGACCGCCATCCTGGGCTATGCCGACCTGCTCGACGATACCGACCTCACCGAAAACCAGCGGGCCGAGCACACGGCGACCATCAAACGCAACGGCGAGCACCTGCTGGCCATCATCAACGACATCCTGGACATCTCCAAGATCGAGGCCGGCCGCATGGTGGTCGAGCAACTGGACACCAGCCCGCGCGACGTGTTACTCGGGGTGGCCCAGCTCATGCGCGTCAAGGCCGACGCGAAAGGCCTGGACATCGCCATCGAGTGCGCCACCGACGTGCCCACGCTGGTGCGCACCGATCCCACGCGGCTGCGGCAGATCCTCATGAACCTCATGGGCAACGCCATCAAGTTCACCGAGCACGGACGGGTTTCCGTGTCGATGGGCTTCGCGGCCTCGGCCACGGGCGGCACGCTGTGGATTGAGGTGCGCGACACCGGCATCGGCATGATGCCCGAGCAGGTCGAGCACGCCTTCACCGCCTTCACCCAGGCCGACGCTTCGATGACGCGCCGCTTCGGTGGCACCGGCCTGGGTCTGCGCATCAGCAAGAGATTGGCCGCCGTGCTCGGGGGCGACATCACCGTGACAAGCGCGCCCGGTGAAGGCAGCGTGTTCACGGTATCGATCGACGCCGGCACGGTTGGTGACGCCGGGATGGTTCCCGCCGGCCCTGTTACCCTCGGTGCAATGTTGCCCAGTAGGGATCGCCATTCGACGAGCATGGGCACACCGCTGGCGGGTGTTCGCGTGCTCCTGATGGAGGACGGGCTGGACAACCTGCGTCTCATCAGCACGCACCTGCGTCGCGCCGGTGCCGAGGTCGCCACCGCGCGCGATGGACGCCTGGGGCTCAAGAAACTCACCGCCGACGCCAAGGTGGAGGGCCCGCTGCGCGTGCCCGAGCCCTTCGACGCCATCGTCACCGATATGCAGATGCCCGAGATCGACGGCTATACCGCCGTGCGGATGCTGCGCGACAAGGGCTGCCGCCTGCCCATCGTGGCGCTCACGGCCCACGCCATGCCCGGCGATCGGGAACGGTGCCTTGAAGCGGGCTGCGACGCCTACGCGGCCAAGCCGGTCACTCGCGGTGAACTGGTCGAAGTGCTGCTCGAGGCGATGGCGGTACGAGCGCGTTAGGTCCGCACGGCGGGCCTACTCCACCGGCGTGCAGATGGCTCCATCCCGCGTGTAGCGAGGCACGGCATGGTCGATGGCTTGCGACCAGTTCTCGATGCCGCCGGCGATGGAGTGCGAGTCCTCGAACCCGCAGCCCCGGAGGGTCAGCGCCGCCTTGATCGATCGCACGCCGTGGTGGCACAGCGTAAGGATGGGGCGGCCCCTGGCGGCGTCTTCGATGTCGTCGAGGTGCTCATTGAGTTGGTGCAATGGCGCGTGGATGTCATCGTCCACAGCCGGAAGCCGGGCCGCGTCGCGTTCCTCGGTCAGGCGAACATCAACGAGCAGGGCTTCGCCCGTGGAGAGCAACTTGGCCGCCGCGCGCGGCGTGATCTCGTAGTTGGGCTTGAAGGGATAGCCCGCCGGCAGCCCGTTCTCGTCAAACCGGCGATCGCCCGAAGCCGTGCTCAAAGCTGGCGGCCTTCCGCGGGGCGCGAGATGACCGTGCCGCCAATCGTGCCCACTGGGCGGCCCGTGATCGGCAGGGGCGTGCCCCACGACTCGGGGGCACGGATGTACGTTGTGTCTGGAGAGGCGTCGAGCTGGTTAGGCGGGGCCTCGGTGAACATCCGCACCGGGATCATGACCAGGTCGTACACCTGAAGGAGAGGCTCGTACGCCAGGCTCTTGAGCTGGTGGCGGTTGGTGCTGCCGAACTCGAGGGCGTTCAGCTCGTTGGGCAGCGTGCCGTCGTAGCGCCAGTCGCCGGTGGTGGGCAGGCGGCTGGGGGCGTAGTGGGGCGTGTGCAACGTCAGGTCACTTGGTGCCAGCAGTGCGATGGGCGCCCACTGGCTGCGGTCGAGCACGTTGCCCCCGCGCGTGTAGGTCGAAGGTCTTGGTTCAGCCTTGTCGAGCTGCTCCTGGCTGGCCAGGGCCGAGAGCGGGGCCACCCCGCCGATGGTGCCGTATTCCTCGGGGCTCTGCCGGGCGGCGATGCAGCCGGGCAGGATGGCCGCCGACAGGAGGGTGCAGCAGGCCGCGATCGTGATGGTGGTCGGGGGTGTCGCCATGATCCATGCTATTCAGCCGAGGGCGAGTGTGAAACCCTCACGATTCATGTTCTTCGGCCGCGCCAAGCACGCACTCCACGGCCTCGGCGGCCGTCTCGACGTCGAAGCCCCGCCGGGCCAGCACGCCGAACATCCGCCGACGTAAGGCTTCGGGTGTCAGCGAGAGCGCCTTCAGCCTCTTGAGTTGGGCCCGTGCCGCTTGGAGCGCCCGCTGTCCTTCACCGCTACTCGGTGCATGGGCATCGAGGGCTTCTTCGAGCATGTGGGCCCCGAGCTTCGCCCGCTCCAGCCGCTCGCGGATGGCCTCGCGCCCGTGGGGCCTGACCTCGCCCAAGTGCTCGGCCAGGTCGTCGGCCAGCCGGGCGTCATCGACCGCGCCGCTGCGCACGAGGGCGTCGACCGCGCTGTCGACAGCTTCTTTGGGGTATCGCGTGCCCAGTCGCTCGCGCAGTTCCGCGCTCGACCGAGGCCGCACGCGCAGAAGGCGGCCGGCGGCGATGCGCGCTCCCGCCTCTGCCAGCACCCGCCGCACTCGCTGCTCCACCGCTTGCGTCCACGGGTCACCGTTGACGAGCTGGCCGTCCATCACCGCCGCGTCGTCGAGCGTGGCGTTCTTGTGGTCGGGCGTCACCAGCGTCCAGCGGTTGGGGCCCTTGGGCTTGAGCGTGATGGATTTGGGCTCACCCATATGAGAAGTACGCCAGTCAAGCGAGCTGGCCGCGATACGCGTCGAGTTCGCTGCTGGCCTTGTCGTTGCCATCCGCCCGAGCACGCGCCAGGCCGGTGGTGAGAACCTCGACGGCCCGATCCTCCTCGCCCATCGCCTCGAGCGAGCGGGCCATGTGGAAGTACGCATAATGCTCGCCCGCATCGGCGGCGATGCACCGCTCGTAGTAGCCGATGGCCTCCTCGTGCCGCCCGGCCTTGGCGTGCTCCTGGCCCAGCGAGTAGAGCACGAAGGTGTCGCCCGGCTCCGCGGCGAGCATCTTCTCGAGTTGGGCGATGCGGTCCATAGGCAGGTTCCAGATATGGCTCGGTCGCGGCCAAGGTGGCGGCTAATGTTGCGTTCCGGGGCATGGGCCCCTGATGTTCGGGTTTCTCTAAGGAGTGTAGACGATGGCGATCAGCAAGGTGGGCGTGGTGGGCGCGGGGCAGATGGGCGGGGGCATCGCGCAGGTGGCCGCCGTCGCGGGGCTCGATGTGGTGGTGTTCGATTCTTCGGCCCAGCAGATCGACAAATGCAAGGCCACCCACGCCAAGTTGCTCGCCCGAGCCGTCGAGAAGGGCAAGATGGATCAGGCCCAGGCCGACGCCGCCCAGAAGCGCATCGCGTACGCCTCGTCCATGACCGATCTGGCTGACCGCCAGATCGTCGTCGAGGCCGTGGTTGAGAACGAGCAGGTCAAGCGCGATATCTTCACGCAACTCGACGGCGTGTGCGCGGGCGAGTGCATCCTGGCCAGCAACACCAGCAGCATCTCCATCACCGCCATCGCCGCAGCCACCAAGCGCCCCGAGAAGGTCATCGGCATGCACTTCTTCTATCCGGTGCCGGTGATGCAACTGGTGGAAGTGATCAACGGCCTGGCCACCGATGACGCCGTGACGCAGGCCGTGCTCGATCTGTCCACCGCCATCGGCAAGACCGCAGTGCCCGCCAACGACCGCGCGGGCTTCGTGAGCAACCGCATCCTGATGCCCATGATTAATGAGGCGTTTTACACATGGATGGAGGGCGTGGCCGAGCCGCAGCACATCGATGACATCATGAAGCTGGGCATGAATCACCCGATGGGCCCCCTTCGCCTGGCTGACTTCATCGGCCTGGACACGTGCGCCCACATCATGAACGTCCTGGCCGACGGCCTGCACAGCGAGCGCTACCGCCCCTGCCCCAAGCTCGAGCAACTCGTGTCGGCGGGACGGCTGGGGAATAAGTCCGGGCAGGGCGTCTACGAGTATTAGTTCGTCAACCGAGCCGCGTGCGTGAGCACGCGGACCAACGCCCGGAGTTGCCACGGGCCAGAGGACACCTTGGCGAGGAGAACTACCCGTGAAGATCAAGCTCGAATCCGTTTCGGTCACCGACCAGGACCACGCCCTGCGTTTCTACACCGACAAACTCGGCTTCGTCAAGAAACGCGACATCCCGATGGGCGATCCCGACGATGCCAACCATCGCTTCCTCACCGTCGTCAGTCCACAAGAGCCCGACGGCACGGAGCTCATGCTCGAGCCCAACGGCGAGCATCCGCCCACAAAGGCATGCAAGGCGGCCCTGTACGCCGAGGGCATCCCGGCAACCGCCTTCCAAGTTGACGACTGTCGGGCCGAGGTTGCGCGTCTGACCGGCTTAGGCGTCCAGTTCAAGGGCGAGGTCGTGGATATGGCCGGCACGCTGATGGCCACATTCGACGATACCTGCGGGAACTTCATCATGATCTACCAGGAGTCGGCATAGCGCTGGCACCACGCATCCGGGGCCGCGCCCTACCCTCCCGCAATCATGCCACCTCCCTCGCGCATCGGCGTCGTACAGAACCGCTTCTCGGGAAAGGGCCGAGGGGCCGATTTCGCCGGCCGCCTGCGGGCCCGGGCTGAGGCGGGCGATGGCAGGGACCACTTCGACTTGGTGGACCTGCCGCTGGACCTGGCCATGGCCAAGGGGGCGTTGGACACACTGGACGCGGTGGTCATCGTGGGCGGCGACGGCACGCTGCACCACGCCCTGACCGCGCTGACGCAGGCCAAGGCCGGTCGCGGCATTCCCACGCTGATCGCCCCTTTGGGCACCGAGAACGTGGTGGCCAAGGAACTGGGGCTCACGCCTCGCGTGTCGCGGATACTCGCGGCGCTCGAAGCGTTCGTTGCGGGCGCGCCGGCAAGCCGCAGCGACCTCGGCGTCGTGCATCATCCCGACTGCGGGCCAGGCACCCCCTTCGCCCTCATGCTGACCACCGGCCCGGATGCCGCCGTGCTGCACCGCGTGGCCCGGGCTCGTGTGGGAACCACCAGCAAGATGGACTACGTCGTGCCCACCATCACCCGGGCCCTGCGCCCAAAGGTCGGCCGCCTGAGCGTGACCGTGGACGGCCAGCAACTGGCCACCGAGCGTCGCGGCTGCCTCATCGTCGCCGTCGGCCCGCGCTACCCGCTCCGCCTGAACCTCGCGCGCAAGGCCAGCCGCACCGACGGCCTGCTCGACGCGGTCTTCCTGCCCGCCAGCACCACCGCCAGCCTGCTGGGCTGGGCCAGCATGGCTCGCGTTGGCCTGCACATCCGCCACCCCCAGGCCCGCTACGCCCAAGGCAAGCGCATCGAGCTCACGATGCACGACCACGACCACACGGCCGAAATGATGGAAGCTCTCCAGATCGACGGCGAGATCGAGCGGGTGGCCTGCGACACGAAAGGCACGATGGTCATCGAGACCCTGCCCAGCGCGTTGCCGCTCATCATGCCGGCGGTGAAGGAGCCACGGGCACGGGCGAAGCCGGCGATGGCGGGCGGGTAGGAGTGCATGACTGTCGCGCTGGCCGCCAACCTGCTCTTTGCCTCGCTCGGCCTGATCGTTCTGGTTGCTGGCCTGCTGGCGCTCCGAGGCCGTCCCGTCGCCACGCCGCACTGCCCCAAGTGCTGGTACGACCTGGCCGCCACGCCCGAAAACGGCGGCATCACCTGCCCCGAGTGCGGCCGTACCGCCGAGTCTTCGGCCGAACTGCACCCACGCCGGCGGCGGTGGCGGGCGTTTTCCGTCTTTCTCGTTTTCTCGCTGATGGTGATGGCCGCGCCGTGGTTCTTTGGGCTGGGCGGGCGCGTGTATCCGTGGCTGCCCGATCCGGTGCTCGCGTTCGCGTACGCGCACACCCACGATGGGCGTGTGCGCAACATGCTGGCCACCGAACTCATCAACCATGCGGACTACGGCAGCCCATACCCCGACGCCACGCTGCGCATCATGACCGAGGGCGCCATCGGCAAGGCAACGGGGCCAGGACGCGCCCGATTGGCCGAGATGGACATGCACGTGCTGATGAGCGCCCGTTGGCAGTTCGACAACCCAACAGACTCGGCGCGGCTGGCGAAGGTCGGCCAGGGGCTCTTCGATCATCCCGACGGCAGCGTGCGACACTTCGGCGCTCGCTTGGCGGCCGACTACCACGATCCGGCCTCGACCGCCGGCTTCGCCATTGCGATGGCCGCCAGCAACGATCCGGACGTGCGCGACGCGGCGCGTGAGGCCCTGCACGAGCACCTTGCCTACGCCGGCGAG
>CAYGTM010000073.1:7086-8797 GCA_964352795.1 uncultured Phycisphaera sp. | reverse complement strand
TGTTCGAACTCAAGGCCCGGGAGTTTTACGGCAGGGTGAGGGTGCTGGACGACCCCGAGTCGATCAAACGCTTCCGCCGGGACGTGACCGAGTGGCTGGTGGCGGGCTGCGCAACCTCGCAGTGCCACGGGGGCGTGGAGGCGGGCTCGCTCCGGCTGGCCTCCCGGAATGCACGGGGCGAGGCCCAGGCGTACACGAACTTCCTGATCCTGACCCGGGCCACGCTCGAAGACGGCACGCCGCTGATCGATCTCGATGAACCGGACAACAGCCCGCTGCTGCACCTCGGGTTGCGGCGGATTGGTTCGAGATTCCCACACCCCGAAGTGCCGGTCGATCGGGGCGATGGGGATGGGTGGCGCGAGGTGTTTCCTCGGGCCGAGGATTCTCGATGGCGGACGACGGCGGCGTGGATTCGGACGCTGTATACGCCCCGGCCGGAATACCCCATCGAGTATTCGGCGAGCGAGGGAGAGCCCGAGGGTGGCGAGCCGGAAGTGGAGGCAGAAGTCGAGGCCCCCCAGCGGCCCTCCTCCGGGGGCCCACGCTGATGGGCGTGCCCTAGACTGGGCTTCCGATAGAACCGCCCGGGCCGTCCGGGCGAACAGGCAGCGCTGGCCTTGGATGCGCGTCGGTCATGTCGCCCGCGTGCTGTGATTCTGGCCCTGGAACGGGTACTGGAGGCGTTTGGATGGCAACTCGCGTGGCAGGTCGTTCCGGTGGGCTGGCCGGTGGTCGGGGCATCTCGTCCCTGGGGGCTCGGGCTGGCATGGTGGCATTGGTCGGCGTAGCCGTCTCGGGCTGCGATACCGAGGATCCCAACGCCACGGCCCTTTCGGATGCCGCCGTCCAGTTGCGGACGATCTCGCCGGGCTCGGTGCCGCCCACCGATGACGGCTTTGCGACCAAGCGGTACCAGACCGCTTCGGGGCAGCTTTCGCCCGTCGCCAGCGGTGGGACGGTGGCCCAGCAGTCCATCGCGGCAATCCTGAGCGCCGAGATCGCCGTGGGCCAGGCCCGACCGGCGATGACCAGGTTGGCCGAGATCGAGCACGAGATCGGCTCCAAGTTGACCCGCATGATGTCGCTCGAGACCGCCCGCGTGTCGGCCCAGCAGACCGCCGAGGCGTTGAGCGCGTACGACCCGTCGAGCGAGCGGACAGCGATCGACCAGCGTGCGTCGGCCCTTCAGACACAGTTGTCGCAGTTGCAGGCCGAGCACGCCTCGCTGGAATCTCGGGCCCAGTCTCTTGGCTCGCAGATCGATGGCCTCTCGGGCCAGGTGGGGACGATTCGGGCCGAGGAAAGCGGGCTGCGTGACCGCGCGTTGCGCGAGGAGCCCATCGCGGCGGCCCAGACCATCTCGCAAGCCCGCGAGACCGGGCGTCGGGCCGACGGGCTCGAGGTACAGGCCAGCACGTTCGAGGCCCAGCGGTCGTCGCTGAGGCCCCAGATCGAGGCCATGGGCGTGCGGATCGACGCGATCAACACGCAACTGGCGATCTTGAGCCAGGCCCGCGAGAGCGTGGGCCAACAGGCCAAGCGCGCCTCGGACGATGCGGCGGCGGCGATGGCACTGGCCCGCGAGTTCTCGGCCGAGTTGGCGGCGCTGGCGGCCGACACGGCCTTTTCCAAAGCCTGGCGGGCCTCGCCCACCGCGGCCTGGGCCTCGTTCTGGTGCAGCGCGCCGATCTCGGCGGCCAGCGCCGCC
>CAYGTM010000073.1:0-7076 GCA_964352795.1 uncultured Phycisphaera sp. | reverse complement strand
ATTGAAGTCGGACGCCATTGCGGCGTACGAACTGGCGGCGGGAAACTTCCGCCGCGTGCGTGCCCAGGGCGAGACTCGCGACGCGCTGCAGAAGGCCGCCGACGATCTGGATCGGGCCATCGAGCGGCTTGGCGGCCGCGCTGCGGGCTCCGATGACCAGATGGACTCGATGGACTCGGGCCAGGGCATGGGCGAAATGGGCGAGCCGGCGTCCGAGGGCGGCTCGGAAGAAAATCCTGACGGAATGGGTGGGGAAATCGGCGGCTAACGTCCGGTTTTCGCACGGGCCGATGGCCGCGAACCTATCCTGTCGGTCCATGACAGTAGTTGACACAGCAGGACACGTGACCCACGCCGACCCCGGTCCAGATCTGGTGGAAGTGAAAATGCACGTCGCCGGCCCGCGAGAGCCGGCGGTGGGCGTTGTCGTGAAGAACGAGCGATGCACGGCTGGTCGCCGGGCGGCCGGTTTCGTTCGGCACGTCGAGGTTGACGTTTCGGGCACGCCGCTGGCGGGTTCGTTCGTTCCGGGGCAGAGTTTCGGGGTCCACGCGCCCGGGCACGACGAGAAGGGCCGGCCGCACGCGCTTCGGTTGTACTCGATCGCCTCGCCCAGCGCGGGTGAGGATGGCAAGGGCGGGGTGATCGCCACGACCGTGAAGCGGCTGATCGACGAGAATGCCGAGGGGCCCGGCCTGCATGTGGGGGTCACGAGCAACTATTTGTGCGATCTGCGGCCTGGCGATGAGCTGCGGCTGAGCGGGCCCAACGGCAAGCGATTCGTGCTGCCGGCGCGGCCCGAGGAGCACGATTATGTGTTCTTCGCGACGGGCACGGGCATCGCGCCGTTCCGCGGGATGGTGCTCGACCTGCTCACCAGCGCGCCCGACAGCCGCATCGCGCTGGTCATGGGCGCGCCGTACGAAACGGACCTGATGTACGACCAGATGTTCGCCGACCTGGCCCAGAAGCACGCGAACTTCACCTATCTGCCCACGGTCAGCCGCCATGCGCACCGGGACGCGACGCCCGCGTGCTATGTGCAGGATCGGCTCGAACGGGACGCCGGTACGCTGGGGGAGTTGCTGTGCGGCGATCGCGGGCTGGTGTATGTGTGCGGCCTGATCGGCTTAGACCTGGGCATCGTGCAAGGGATGGCACGGACGCTGCCGCCCGAGTGGATCGGGAGGTATCTGACCATCGACCCCGAGGTGGGCGGTGACATTGATGGATGGACGCGGAAGATGGTACATCGGCAGGTGAAACCGACT
The DNA here is from genome assembly GCA_964352795.1 of uncultured Phycisphaera sp. Lineage (GTDB taxonomy): Bacteria > Planctomycetota > Phycisphaerae > Phycisphaerales > UBA1924 > JAHCJI01. The sequence continues at coordinate 5,805 of CAYGTM010000073.1, read as the reverse complement.
CGAAGGATGTTCCTCGAGGTGTATTAGGTTGCGATGATTGGTTTTTGCTTGGTTTTATTGCCGGCTTGGGGCCGTGCGGGATATTGACGGCGCGGTCGAGTTCGGCTAGGTTTGGGGCCCCTTGGAACCGTTTGGCCTGGGGTTGGCGTACCGGACAGCCTCTACCGGCTGTTCAGCCGATCGTTTCCGGGCCGTGCTGGCCCATTTTCTGGATTTCGTTTGGCTTGTCTATCGTTTGGTGAGAAGGAGCCAGCCCTTGCGAGGAACCCTGCCGCGACTCTTGGCGGTCATGCTGGCGATATTGCCCGGCGTTCTGGCCTTTGGTCAGAATGATCTCCCGGCCGATCTCTCGTCCAAGTCGAATCCGAGCCCGGCCGAAGAGCAGTCGGTCGCCGAGTGGGCGCTCTCGAACTGGGCGCTGATTGACGGCGAGGCTCCTGAAGCCGCCCGCGATGCGCGGCGGCGTCTTGTTGAGCCACTGTTGAAGGCCGAGACCACGTCGGGATTCCGCTTGGCGATGGATCGGGCGCTAGGCGGGCAACTCCAGGGCGCGATGGACGGGGGCGACGTGTTCCGCGGGGTCAACGCGGCGCTGCTGTCGGGTTGGATCGCCACGGATCGCTCGGTACGGTCGCTGACCTCGGCGGCTCAGAAGGACAAGGTGGCGATCCGGTTCGCCTCGGTGGCCGGGCTGAGCAACGCCTTCCGCGTGGCGGGCATTGCGCCGGTGGCCTTTCAGGCCCAGGTGGGCGACCAGGCCGTGGGCGTGCTGGCGGAACTGCTGGCGACCTCGAACGATCGGAGCGTGCTGGACGGCACGGTGAAGGCCTTGATCGAGGCGATGGCGGTGCCCGAGACGGCTATTGCGGGCTTCGGGACTCGTTCTGGTGAGCGGCTGACCCTGGCCGTCGGCGAACGGATGAACACGCTGCCCATCGATGACCAACTCACGGCGCGACTGACGCCGTTGCTCCGGGCCATGGTGGAGATCCGTGCTTCCTTGACCCAGCGCCGCCTGAACATCGGGCAGGCATGGCAGAACAACGTGATGCTGCTATACGGCCGGGCGGGTGCGTTGGGCTTCCGGTTCGTGCGGGGCGAGCGGGGCGGCGCTCTGGGCGGAACGGATGCGGAGAGCAGCCGGACGGCGGTCGAGACCGCGATCCGGTTGGCTGGCACGATGCCGGCGCTCCTGCAACTCGATAGCGCGGTGCAGCAGCGCCTGCGGGGGCTTGATCTGGCCACGAACTTCGCCAGCATCCCCCAGAGCGGCGACACCGGTTTCCGCCGGGCGGTGCAGGAGTTGCTCCGTGTGCTGGGCGGCCAGCCGTTCAACTTGCCCGGGGAACATTTCAACCAGGACGGCTGAGGCTGGGCCTCGGCCTCGATTCCGACGCGCCGGCGGGGCCCGGGCGTCGTACACTGCGCGATGCTCAAGATCCTCGCGCCCGTGATCCTGCTGGTGCTGGTGGTGGCCGCCACGCTGGTGACCGACCGGCCCATGCCCCGAGCCGACTTCGCGTTCGTCAATCGCGGGGACGTGAACACCCTCGACCTCCAGAAGATGAGCTGGATGCAGGACCTGCGGGTGGCCCGCATCCTGTTCGAGGGGCTGGTGGCCAACGACGTGTTCACGCACGATTACGCGATCATTCCCGCGGCGGCCGAGCGGTGGGAGTTGAGCGCGGACGGGCTGGAGTACACGTTCCACATCCGCGAAGATGCGAAGTGGAGCAACGGCGCGGCGGTGACGGCGGGCGATTATGTGTATAGCTGGCGACGGGCGCTGCTGCCCGACACGGCGGCGGACTACACAAAACTGTTCCAGCTCATCGACGGGGCGACCGAGTTCGCCGACTGGCGGCAGGCGCAGCTCGACGGGTTTGCCCAGAGTGGCCTGAGCGGTGATGAGCGGCGATTGGCCGCCGAGGCGATGTGGCGGGAAGCCCAGGCGAAGTTCGGCGAGATGGTGGGCCTGCGTGCGATCGATGATCGGACGCTGTGGGTGAAGCTCAAGCTGCCCACGCCGTATTTCCTGGACCTGCTTGCCTTCGCGGTGTTCTACCCGGTGTATCCGCCGCTGGTGCGTCAGTACGAGAGCGTGGACACGCAGACGGGGTTCATCCAGGCCAAGACGGGGTGGACCAAGCCGCCCGAGTTGGTGAGCAACGGGCCCTACATGCTGACGAGCTGGCGGTTCAAGCGCGACATGCGCTTCGAGCAAAACCCCCACTACTGGAACCGCGAGGCGCTGAACCTCGAGACGATCAGCACGCCGTCGATCAACGACCCAAACGCGGCGGTGCTGGCGTACACCTCGGGCGTGGTGGACTGGGTGAGCGACGTGACGCCGGCGTACCGGGCCGACATGGTGCTCGACAAGATGCGGTTTTATGACGAGAACCGCGAGCAGTACGAGTCGCTCAAGGCCCAGGGGCTGGACATGTTCGAGATCGATCGGCGTCTGCCGGACGATCCTCGCAAGGACATCCATTCGGTACCGGCGTTCGGGACGTATTGGTACAACTTCAACTGCCTGCCGACGCTGCCGGACGGTCGCAAGAACCCGCTGGCCGACGCGCGCGTGCGGCGGGCGTTCTCGATGACGGTGGACAAGCAGAGCATCGTGGATGACGTGCAGCGGCTGGGCAACCCGGTGGCGCGGACGATCATCCCCAAGGGTTCGATCGGTGGGTACGAGAGCCCCGAGGGGCTGCGCTGCATCAGCGACGCGAAGACCGAGGCCGAGCGGCAGGAGATCATCGCAGAGGCCAGGCAGTTATTGGTCGACGCGGGGTATGCCAGGCCAAGCGACGTGCCGACCATCGAGATTCTGTTCAACAAGGACGGCGGGCACGACCTGATCGCGCAGGTGGTGCAGAAGAACTGGCAGGAGTATCTGGGCGTGAGCGTGCGGCTGGCCCAGAAGGAGATCAAGGTCTTCCGCGACGACCTGAAGAACCAGAACTACATGGTCAGCCGGGCGGGATGGTACGGCGACTACGGCGATCCGACGACGTTTTTGGACGTGAACCGCATCGACGATGGCAACAACGACCGCAAGTATCACAACCCGCGGTACGAGGCACTGCTCGACAACGCGGCGGTGGAACTGGATTCGGAGAAGCGGATGGCGATGCTGAGCGAGGCCGAGCGGATCACCATGGACGAGGACCTGCCGATGGTGCCGTTGTTCCATTACATGACGGTGTACCTGTTCGACCCCGACGAGTTGAGCGGCCTGAACCCCCACCCGCGCACGGAGCAGAATGTGTACCTGTTCGACGTGCTGGGCGATGGGAAGGGAACGGATCGGGTGCTGACGATGCCGCCGTTGCCGCCGGTTTCAGCCGCGAGCACTGTCGATCCGCGTGGCATCGAGTCGGGGATTCTGGACCGCGACGAGTTGTTCGCGCTGCGGAGCAAGCCCAACGACCGGCCGACCGACAAGGGCGGGAACTGAGCGCATGCTTGGACTGATCGTTCGCCGCCTTGTGCAACTGCCGATCATCGTGCTGGTGATCTACACGCTCACGCTGCTGCTGGCGTGGTCGATCCCGGGCAACCCTCTCGAGAACCCCGAGGGCCGCCAGCCCAAGCCCGAGGTGATCGAGGCGATGAAGCGGCAGTACAACCTCGACAGTTTTCCGAACTTTTATTGGTCGTATCTGGCCAATGCGACGGGCGTGCAATACGCCCTCGACGTGACGAGCGGGAAGATCGCTCGTGAGCGCGAGCGTGCCGCTGCCGAGGGTCAGGCACCGCCCAAGCGGTACATCTTCGACTTCGGGCCCAGCCTGCAATACGAGGACTGGACGGTGAACGAGATCGTGCGCGATTCGCTGCCGGTGTCGATCACGCTGGGCGCGATCGCCATCCTGATCGCGCTGGGCGTGGGCGTGATTGCGGGCATCGTGGGCGCGGTGCGGCCAAACTCGATGGTTGACTTGGGCACGCTGATGGTCGCGCTGATCGGCATCAGCCTGCCGAGCTTCGTGATCGGCACGGTGCTGCTGCTGGTGTTCCCGGTGTGGCTTGGCATCGGCGAGGTGGGCTCGAGCGCGGGGCCGGGGGACATGCTGCTGCCGGCGATTACGCTCAGCCTGCCTTTCGCGGCATACATCGCCCGGCTGACGCGCATGGGCATGATCGACGCCCTGAGCACCGACTATGTGCGCACGGCGAGGGCCAAGGGCGTGAGTGAGCGGGTGGTGTTGCTGCGCCACGCACTCAAGAACGCCTTCTTGCCCGTGCTGAGCTACCTGGGCCCGGCGGCGGCCCTGGCGATGACCGGGTCGTTCATCGTCGAGCGAGTGTTCAATGTTCCCGGCATGGGCCAGCACTTCGTCAACGGCGTGCAGAATAAGGACCTGTTCCTGATCATCGGCGTGGTGCTGGTGTTCGCCACGATGCTGGTGGTCTTCAACCTGGCGGTGGACGTGCTGTATCGCTGGGTCGATCCGAGGATCGGGTAGGCCGATGGAAACCACCGAACCCTACTTCGGCTCGTGCGCCCCGGGCTCGCTCGTGCATCGGCTCCGTGGCATAGCCGAGGCGGGGTGGTTCCACGCGGCCATCATCGGGGTGATCCTCGTCGCGGCCATCAACGTCGGGCTCGAGACCTACCCGCTCGTCATGGAACGCGTAGGCCCGATCCTGCTCGGCCTGGACAAGCTGATCATCGGCATCTTCCTGGTCGAGCTCATGGTGCGCATCGGCGCCCACTGGCCCAGGCCCTGGCGGTTCTTCCTGAGTGGGTGGAACGTCTTCGACTTTGTGATCGTCGCCGTCTGCCTTCTGCCATTGGGCGGGCCCTACGCTGCGGTGCTGCGGCTCGCTCGCGTGCTCCGAGTGCTGCGGCTGCTGACGGTCGTCCCGCGTCTGCGCGTGCTGGTCATGGCGTTGCTGCACGCGATCCCGAGCATCAGCTACGTCGCCATACTGCTCTTCATCCTGTTCTATGTGTATGCCGTCATGGGCACCGTGCTGTTCGCGCGCAACGACCCCATGCACTTCGGCACCCTCCACGACAGCATGTTCAGCCTGCTACGCATCGTGACGCTCGAAGACTGGACTGATCTGTACTACATCCAGGCGATGGGCAGCGACCGGTACAGCATCGAGGGCTTCGACGGCACGGCTCGGGAGCCCAGGGCCATGCCGTTCGTCGCCAGCCTGTACTTCGTCACCTTCGTCATCATCGGCACAATGATCGTACTGAACCTGTTCATCGGCGTGGTCATCAGTTCAATGACCGAGGCCCAGGCCGAGAATGCGCGGGCCATGCTAGAGCAGCGGGGCGAGGGCGATGACATCGGTGCCCAACTCGCCTCGATGGAACGACGCATGCAAGAGATGGCCAAGCAGATGTCGGCCCTTCGATCGGCGGTTGATCGCGAGAGGCCCCCGTCGCGCGGCCCTGCGTAGGCCGGCGGCTCGGGGGCCAATCCTGCTGGATGGGGAGCGGTGCTGCTCATGGGCAGCCGGCGTCGAACTCGTTCTGGAAAGCGAGGAAGTCGAAGATGGTGAGGGCGCCGTCGCCATCGAAGTCGGCCAGGGGGTCGCCGGCGTCAAAGAGGTTCTGGAACTCGAGGAAGTCGAAGATGGTCAGCACGCCGTCGCCGTCGAGGTCGGCGCGGCAGGGCAGGCCCAGGCCGTCGTCGCCGAAGATGAGCATGGGGGCCGTGGCCGGCTGGCCGTCGTGGCCGATGAGCGGCTCGTACCCGATGCCGCCGAAGCCGACGAGGGCCGGACGCCACTGGCCGCTGGGCGCGAAGGTGCTGGGCGGGAGCAGGATGGGCTCGG
>CAYGTM010000072.1:0-8871 GCA_964352795.1 uncultured Phycisphaera sp. | reverse complement strand
CCCGCCCCGCCCCCCCCCAGTCTGCGCCCATCCCCAGTGCCCGGCCGGGCCAGCGTTCGCACTTAGCCCCGCGCCGGCAGCGGGGTCCCCATGTCGAACGTGTCGGGCAGGCCCCAGTCGCACTCGGTCATGCGCGTGGCGTACGCCAGACGGTCGATGAGGTCCTTGTTGGCTTCCAGTTCGGCCACCAGCTCGGCATCGGGCGCACCCTCGACCATCGCCACGCGATCGAAGAAGGGCTGGCCCATCGCCGCGTGCAGGGACATGTACTCCTCGCCCGCGTCGCCTTGCACGGGCTCATCGGCCTGCACGACGACGGCCGATGCTGGCTCGCCGCAGCTGATCAGAAGAGCCGCCGACATGATGGACACGATGCTCAGGAATGCTCGCATGGCTTCCCCCCTTTCACGGCCATGCTAGACCCCGGGCTCATGTCGGCTGCCCGCCCAGAACTCGCCGGGCATGATCGGCCACGAGCACTCGCCATGCGAGGGCGTCCATCTGCCTGGTCGTCTCGGGTGGCACACGCTGCACCACTTGCGAGACCGCCGCGTCGAGCGCGCGACCCCGCTCGCGCGCCTCGGCGTAGGGCACGTTCGTGAAACTCACCAGGTTGTACAGGGGCGTGGCGCGTTCGGGCATGTCTTGGCCCAACTCGGCGTGCACGGCCTGCTCGACCTTCTTGTGGTACAGGAAGCCCGCGTCGGCGACCTTCTCGCGCATCTCGGTGAAGTTGGCGATGGCCATGTCGGCGATGGCGTTGGCGTGCTCGACGCGGGAACGCCAGAAGGGGTCCATCACGCTCTCGATATCGCCGTTCGCCTCGGCGATCATCTCGGCCAAGATGCGGCAGTCCTCGAAGGCCGCGTTCATGCCCTGGCCGAAGAACGGCACGATGGCGTGGGCCGCGTCGCCCAGGATCAGGCTCTTGCCGCGTCGCCAGGGCTCGCAGCGCACGGTGACGAGGCTGCTGGTGGGATTGGCTCGGAAATCTTCGATCAAGGTGGGCATGAGCCAGCGCGTGTCGGGGTAGTGCGTGTCGAAGAATGATCGCACGCCGGCGTCGTCGAGCGCCTCGACGGCCTCGAAGCCGTGCGCGCCATCGAAGGGCCAGAACAGCGTGCATGTGAACGACTTGTCCGGGTTGGGCAACGCGATCATCATGGATCCGCCACCCCCACGACCCGGCCAGATGTGCAAGCCGCGCGGATCCATCGCGTATCCACCAAACTTGTCCGCCACGCCATCGGGCAGGGCCGGCAAGTCAACCGCCGCGGGGATGTGCAACTCCTTGTAGCCCGCGTCGAGGTAGTGCTGCGAATAGTCGAAGCGGTCGGTCATCTGCATCGCGTGCCGCACGGCGCTGAAGGCCCCGTCGGCACCGATGACCACGCGGCCCTCGAGCATGACCTCGCCCTCTGGGCCCTCGAACATCGCCTTGCCGCCGTCCAGATCGACGTGCGTGCAGCGATGGCCGAACAGCAGCGTGACGCCCGGCGTGCGTTCGGCGGCGTCGAGCAACGCGATATTCAACCCACCACGCGACACGCTCAGGATCGCGTCGGCGGGGTTCTGGCTGTAGGGCTGGAAGACGGTCCCCTCGCCCGTCGCATCGGTCAGGCTTTGCGGGTGCATGATGCGGCCGGGCATGGGCAGGGCGTCGGCCAGGACTTGTTCGGCAATCCCAGCGGCCTTCAACGCGGTGATGCCCCGGACCGAGAGGGCCAGGTTGATGGAGCGACCGCCAACGTACCCCGCCGCCCGCGGATCGCCTCTTCGCTCGGCCACGACGACCTCGAAGCCCTGCCTGGCGAGCAGGACGGCGAGGAGGGAACCGGCCAGGCCGGCACCGATGAGGAGGATGGGCGTCTCGTGGTGATCGGTCATCGACGGATGATAGGAAACCGGCCACTCCGATCAGTCGACAATGACTTCGGCCTCGATCACCCTGTTGCTTACAGGGTCGGTCCTGACAACCAGCCAACTGCTGTCGATCGCAAAGTAGGAATCATCGTCTCCGAGATGAAAGGCGTAGTCCCAACCGGAGAAGCTCCGGCTGTAGGGCGAGCCGAAACGCCGTTCAAGTTCGGCGAGTGTGGTGATTCGGCCTCGATCGACCTGCCGTGCGGCGGCGTGTCCGGCTCGCATGTGGGCCGCTGGGCGGAGCATCATGTACAGGCCAGTTGATCCGCTGATGAACAGCAACGCCGCCATCGCGAAGACAGCCCTGATTGTCGCTTTCCGTCGCGTAGCCATGTATTTATCCTACTCAAGAAAAGGCGACGGCCCCGGAGTCTCCCCCGGGGCCGTCATGTGGTCGCGTGCGGCCTGTAAGCCGAGTTCTGTTCCCAATCCGGCGCGAACGGCCCTCCGGGTTGGGTGACGGCCATTTCTCTAGCCACGCCGTTGCCGGCGTGATCGGAACCAAAGTTCCAGCGGTCCACCCGCCGCCTTCCGCCCGGGCCGGGCGTCGATGGCTTTCGCCATCGCGGCGGCTGTATGACCTTGCACGCGGTGGGGTTTGCCGTGCCCCGGGTGTCACCACCCGGGCGGTGCGCTCTTACCGCACCATTTCAACCTTACCTGTACCTGTTTGCACAGGCCATCGGCGGTGTGTTTTCTGTGGCACTTTCCCTCGCCGGCTCGCGACCTTTTCGAGTTCCGACGGGTGGGCGTTACCCACCACCGTTGCCCTGCCGTGCTCGGACTTTCCTCGAACGGAGAAGTTGCCCACTCCGCCCGCGACCGTCCGGCCGCACCACTCGTACCATGCATGGTACGCGCCCCCATCCGAAGGGGTGCATGGAGCCCCCATTGGACCGAAGCCTCGCCAAGTCTCTGGCCATCTGGGCCACCCCCGAGCAAGCCCCACTGCTGGCGGCGCTGGCGAGCGAGTTGGGCGCCACGATCGTCGCTGCCGCCTCGCCCGTGCGGGCCCACGGCACGACACTGGCCGACGCGCTGGGTGCCACGTTCGCGGGCGACCTGCTCGACCTCCTGAACATCGACGCGCAGGCCGTGCTGCTGGCCACCGCGTGCGAGGGGTATGGCGACGCGTTGCCGCAGGCCGTCGCCCGGGCCGCCGCCGAGGGCCGCCGCGTGGCGACGCTCGCGCCGCTGCCCATGCCGCCCAGCGACGCCGCCGGTCCGTGGCACGCGCCGAATCAGGGCCGCGTGCCCACCGAGGCCGTCCGCTTCGGGCCCTTGCTCCGCCACAGCCCCGCCGCCCAGGAGGCCGAGGAAACGCTGGTCGCCTTCGGCCCGATCCGCAGCGCGATGTTCGCGGGCTTCCGAGACCCGACGATGGCCGGCGATGGCGCGACCGGGGCGTTGCTGGTCGACGCGCTCGACTTGCTGGTCGGCGTGCTGGGCGAGGCCGAGCGTGTGGAGGCATCGCTCAACGGGCCGCTTGGTGGTTTGGCCAAGCCGAGCGTGAATCTGTCGCTGGGCGCGCTGACCGGCGACCTGACGGCCCACGCCCGCTTCGAGGGCGGCGCGTCGGCGGCCATCATGCTCAGCGACCGCGCGGGCGGCTGGCAACGCCGGGCCACGCTGCTGGGCGAGGCGGGAAGGCTCGAACTGGGCGACGACGGCCACCGCTGGATCGACCCGGCGGGCAAGACCATCGACAGCACCGAACGCCGGGCGCGTTCGAAGACCACTCTACTTGAAAGTGGCCACGACCGCGCCGCGCTCGACGCCCTGGTGGGCTTCATGTCGCCCCTGCTCGACGGCCGCGCGACTGCCCCGCTGGACACGGTGCATCTGGGCCCGATGGCGGCGGCTGTCTTACTGAGTGCTCGGACGGGGCAGGCGGAGAGCCCGAGTACGTTAAGGGCGATGGTGTGAGGCATTGATCTGTTGCATCTGCCCGTCACTCGATCTATGTCGATGCGCCCGAATCTCTCATCGCAGCCAAATTGGCGAAGGTGGTACGCCTTTCGGAGCCGGTGTATTGTCGATTTGGATGAATGGCTCATCCTCGATCAAGAGGTCGCTGCCAGTGCTTCGAGATGCCTTGCGCCACAGTAACCGACGGATCGGAACGTTATACATGAAGTCGATATGCCCACGAAAAGCCCGAGGGTCGTCGGTATTCATACTCGCGAAAACACGGAGTACCGATCCATCAATCTGGACTCGAGCCGAGAACCCTTGATACTTGCGTACGCCGCACAGTGGCGGGCCATCGTCAAAGGAAATTGCAAAGTCGTTTCGATCGTCAATTGATGACATCAACACAAAATCATACTGAGCAGGTCGTTCACACAAAATCGCTCGGTCTGCTAATTCAGGCCAGAAGGCGAGCGGATGCAGCACAGTCGAGTACTGCCTGCCAACGCTGTCTGCATCTCGAAATCGAAACTGCACCTGCGTCGTTCCGGATGGACCGCCAAAGCTCTCATTATCATACAAGGACAACTTGAGATCACCAACGACCTGTCCAGGTCCGACGACGAGTGTTTGCCCCATGGACAGGGGGAAGCACGCCTTTTCCGACTCGACATACTCAACGCGCAAGGCTGCCATCCTCCGACAAATTGGCTTCCTGCGCTGACCCAGTACTTCGCATTAGTCCACGCGCGTCAACCGAGCGTACTCCAGGATCAACGTCTTCACCCCAATCTTCATAATCTGCATGATTGCCCGCGCTAGCGGAGAGTCCGAGCACGTTGCGGGCGATGGTTTAGAAGCCCCACTCCCGTTGGTATCGCTCATGCCCCTTCTCGGTGAGATGCAGCCAGAGCGAGGACTGTTCCTTTGGTTGGGTGCGCTCCCATGATGCATCGTCGGCGAGAATCTCACGCCACTGCCAGTGCTGGGTGACTGCGCCATCTCGGAGCAACACGATATCGCCGGTCTTGAGTAACTCGGCGACAGACCATCGAGCGGTCTCGATGCTGCCCACCTGCAAGGCGGCGTACCACAGCGGCTCGTCGTCGGCGACGAGTATCTCGATGAGGTCCATCTCGGGAGGCACGGCCATCAATCCACCCGCGTCAACCGCGCATACTCCAGGATCAGCGTCTTCACCCCAATCCCCGTGAACTCCACACGCGCCCGCGCGCCAGGCCCGGCCCCACAGCTCAACACCTTCCCCACGCCGAACTGCGGATGCCGCACGCGCGAGCCCACGCGCAAAGAAGCAGCGTGCTGCTCGTCGTCGCCCCAGGGGTCGAAGTCCTGGCCGCCGCTGCTGTAATCGCTGAAGCCGTCGGCCCGATCGCTGAACGTGACGTGGCTCGCGTCCTGCTCGCCGATCTCGCTGAGGAAGCGGCTGGGGATGGTCCGCTCGGGCACGCCGCGGACGGCGCGGACGCGGGCGCTCGTGATGAGCAGCCGCTTCATGGCCCGGGTGATGCCCACGAACGCGAGGCGGCGTTCTTCTTCGAGCTCGGCCTCGCTCTCGCGGGCCCGGCTGTGCGGCAGGGTGCCCTCCTCGAGGCCGATCATCGCGACGGCGGGAAACTCCAGGCCCTTGCTGGCGTGCAGGGTCATGAGCGTCACCGCCCCGCCCGCCGCGTCGACGGCGTCCTGATCGCTGACGAGCGCGACGGTTTCGAGCCAGGCCCGCAGCATCGCCAGCAGCGGCGGCGCCTCGGCGTCGTTGCCCTGGGTCGCACTCTCGGCGTCGGTGAAGAACAAGGTGTACCCCGAATCATAAAAAAAAAAATCGAACTCTGCTGCTCCAGTGATGAGCTGGTCGAGGTTGTCCAGCCGGCTCTCGTCCTCCTCGCCGCCGCTCTTGGCGCGAGACATGTACATCTTGCGCAGCCCGCTGTCGTCGATGACCCGCGCCACCAGATCCGCCAGCGTCGCGCTCACCTCGGCGCCCATGAAGCTGCCGTGGCCGGTCCAGCCCTCGACCATCTGCACGAACTCCTTGCACGAGTTGGCCGAGCGGCTCGTCACCTCGGCGTGCTTCTCGGGCTCGCGGAGCAGCTCGAACAGCGGCACCCTCGCCACGCCGGCCGCCATGTCGAGCTTGTTGAGGCTGGTCTTGCCGATGCCGCGCGTGGGCGTGTTGACGATCCTCAAGAGCGAAATGTTGTCGGCCGGGTTGGCGACGACGCGCAAGTACGCGATCGCGCTCTTGATCTCTTCACGGTCATAGAACGCGGTGCCGCGCGCGATGCGGTACGGCACCGCGTGCGAGCGCATCGCGTCCTCGATCACGCGGCTCAGTGCATTGGTGCGATAGAACACCGCCATGTCGCGCCATTCCATGCCGTCTTCGGCCCGCGCCTTCAGCCAATCGGCGACCAGCTCGGCCTCGTGCCGCTCGTCCTGGCACAGCACGGCCTCGACCGGCTCGCCGCCCTCGCTGCTGGTGAACAAATCTTTGTGCTTGCGTCGCTTGTTGAGACGGATGAGCGTGTCGGCGGCCTTGAGGATCGGCGCGGTGCTGCGGAAGTTCTCGCCCAGCGGGATGACCTCGCACGCCGGATACTGCTGCTCGAACTCGAGGATGTTGCTGATGTCCGCCCCGCGCCAGCCGTAGATGGACTGGTCGGGGTCGCCCACGACGCAGAAGTTTGGCCCGGTGTCGCCGCGGCCGTCCTGGCCCGCTTCGCCCGCCAGCAGCGCCGCGATCTCGAACTGGGCGCGATTGGTATCCTGGTACTCGTCGATGAGCAGGTACTGCCAGCGCTCGCGCAAGTCCTTACGTGCCCGTTCGCTGTTGCGGAGCAGCTTTACCGTCAGGAGCAACAAGTCATCGAAGTCTACTGCTCCGGCAGCCTGCATGGCCCGGGCGTAGTTGGTGTAGATCCTTGCCACCTGTTTGGAATGAAAGTCCATCGCGTTTTCGGCATACGCGGTGGCGTCCTGCATGTCGTTTTTTGCCTGGCTGATAGTGTTGAGAACAGATCGGGGATTCCAGTTGGTAGTGTCCATCCCCAGATCCTTGATGGTCCGCTTCATAAGCGCGACCTGATCAGACGTGTCATAGATACTGAAGTCAAGTTTGAGGGGCGCGATGGCCTCGTCATCGGTGAACCTACGCAACAGACGGGCACACAAACTGTGAAAAGTTGTGATGGTCAACCCACGTGAACGACGCGGGTCTGAGATGTCCATCCCTTCTAGCATGTAATGCACCCGCTCGCGCATCTCCGCGGCGGCCTTGTTGGTGAACGTCAGCGCCAGGATCGACCACGCCGGCACGCCCATCCGCACCAAATGCCCGATGCGCCGGGTGATGACCCGGGTCTTCCCGCTGCCCGCCGCCGCCAGCACCAGCACGGGCCCCTCGGTGGCCAGGACGGCCCGCCGCTGGTTGGCCGTCAGGTCGGCCAACAAGGGATCATGCTCGGGGTCGGTGGTCGTCATCGTGCCATCCGTGGCGTGGGCGTGCTCCATCCACCAGAGTACGTCGCCCGGGGCGGGGCTTCAGTATCGTCTGACGACATCCCCGAGTGCCGGCCGATCGCGGTCCTCGCGCTGCCCATCCGCCCGGCCGATATGGATAAACCCCGCCAGCCGGTGGCCATCCTCGCAGCCCATCGCCTTGAGCACGCGATCGTCGTACGCGTACCACTCGGTCAGCCACACCGCCGCGTAACCCATCGCATGGGCCGCGTGGATCAGGTTCATGCACGCCGCCCCGGCCGACAGCTCCTGTTCCCACGCGGGAATCTTGGGGTTCTCCACCGGGCACGACACCACGGCGACCACGACGGGCGCGAAGCACAATCGCTTGCGGGCCATCGCCTTCTGGTCGTCGAGGGCGTCGGGGTGGTCGGCGTCGAAGCACGCCCCGATGACCGCCCCCAGCCGCTCGCGCCCCTCGCCCCGGATCACGATGAACCGCCAGGGGCACAGCCGCCCATGATCGGGCACGCGGGCGGCGATGGTGAGCATGGCCTCCAGTTCACCATCGCTGGGGCCGGGCCCATCAAAATCCCGCAGCCTCGGCGAGCGGCGGGTGCGGAGCAGGTCCAGGGCGGCGGCGTGGGTGCTGGTGCGGCTTGGGGCGGTCATGGCCCCGAGCCTACGCGCCCGGCCTTACGCGCAGCCCGCGTCGAAGGCGTTCTGGAAGGCCAGGAAGTCGAAGATGGTCAGCTCGCCATCGCCGTCGAAGTCCGCGATGGCGTCGCCGGCGTCGAACGCGCTCTGGAACGCGAGGAAGTCGAACAGGGTGAGCGCCCCGTCGCCGTCCATGTCCGCCGCGCACGCGGTGCCGTCGAGCGGCCAGAACTCGACGGCCCCAAGGTCGACCAGGGGCGCGGTCCCCGCGCCGGTGTCGGGCGTGGTGGGGTCGTCGAAGAAGCGGCCGCGGCCCAAGAGGTCGGTGGTGATGTCCGCCGGCACGGCGGCGTTGTCGCCCGCGTCGATCAACGGCGAGCCGACCATGGGCGCGAAGTCGCCGTCGAGCATCGGGTCGCCCCCGACGATGCCCGCCCCGAGCGTCGCGAAGGCCTGGCCGTTGACCAGCGAATAGGCGACGTCGGCCACGCCCGGCCCGCCGATCTCCACGCTCCTCGGGTCGATCTCGTTGCCGCTGAACACGCTGTTGCGCACGGTGGGCGTGGCCCCTCGCGTGCTGAACAGGCCCCAGTCGTCGTTGTCCACGATGGTGCTGTTGACGATCACCGGTGCCGACGCGTTGGCGTAGATGGCCCCCTGGGCGGTCAGGCTCTCGGCCACCAGCACGTTGACGACCTCGAGCGTGCCCTCGCCGGCGACGTACAGCCCCCCGCCCGCGTAGGCCGTGTTGCCCACCAGGCGCGACGCCTCGAGGCGGCCGGTGACGCCGGTGGTGTAGATCGCCCCGCCCCCGAAGGTCAGGAACTCGCGCGTCGAGCCATCGGCCAGCACCTCGCCCACGCCGTTGCCGACCGCCTCGATGCCGCGCGCATCCAGCGCAGC
>CAYGTM010000071.1:2867-8938 GCA_964352795.1 uncultured Phycisphaera sp. | reverse complement strand
GGGCACGGCCCCGCCGGCGAGGCGACCAGCGAACACGGCCCCGCCGGCGAGGCGACCAGCTAGTACGCCCGCTCGATGGTCGCCCCCGGATAGAAGTTCATCAGGATGCGATCGCCGCTCCAGCCCCGCACCGCCAGCGATTGGGCGCTGAACTGGCACAGGCCCACGCCATGCCCGAAGCCGCGGCCGCGGATCACCAAGCGGGCGCCCGCGCCGGTGACCTCGAGGTCGCCGCTGCGCACGCGGGCGTCGCCGGGGACCTCGGGTAGGCCCTTGGCGTCGGCGTTGAGCGCGATGCGCAGGTGCTCGGCGCTCACGAGGTGGCTGACGCCGTTGCGCTCGCCCACGCGGTATTGGGCCGGGCGGCCGACGCGGTTGGTGCGCGCGACCTCGATGGTGGTGACGGCCCGGGCGTTCTTGAGCGTGTGGCCCGAACGCTCGCCCCAGGCCCGCAGCCGGGCGGTGATCTCGTCGGCCGATCGCACGACCTGCCAGCGGTGGAAGCGGGAGGCGTCGCTGGCGTGGACGGCCCCCCCATCCAACAAACCTGCCTGGATGGGGGGCGCGAGGTTGTACTCGTAGCCCGGGCCGGTGGGCCAGGTGTCGGCGGCCGAACCCGCTCGCCCGCCGCTGGTGCTGCTGTAATAGGCCCGCAGCACCTCGCCCCCGTAGACGAGCACGCGGCCGCGCGTGTTCATGGCCGCCGCGATGGATCGCTCGTGCGTGGTGTGCCCGGGGTAGGCCTGGTCGACCGTGCCGCTCTCGACGTGCCACGCCCGGCCGCGGCGGTCGGCCAGGTCCATCGACTGGAGCGCGTACGACCGGGCCGCGACGCACTGGGCCTCGTACGCGGCCAGATCCCACGAGGGGTATAACTCTTTCGAGGCGACGGCGGCAACGTAGCGTTCGAGCTCGACGACGTTGATGGCCTGCACGCCCGCAGCCGACGCGGCCAGTCGCACCGTGCCCGGATACGCCACGCCCGCGACGGCGATGGTGGGGGCGTCCTTGAACCATCCGAGCGTGCCGGGGCTGGCGAACGCGGTCGAACGCGGGTCGGCCGACTCGAGTTCTATGTCGCCGGCGATGGTGGTGGTGGCACCGCCCGATTCGCTCAGGCGAAGCGAGCCGCCCGAGGCGCTGGCCAGGAGCGGCGTGCGATAGATCTTGACCCGCCCCGCCGCATCGCGTGACAGGACCAATCGAGGGCCGGCGATGACGACTTCCTTCGTGGGCTCGACGATGCGCACCCGGATCGTCGGCTCCTGCCCCAGCCAGACGCTCGAGAGTTCCCAACCGGTTTCGGCCGGCCCGATGACCGCCCGCGTGCGGCCCGGCCACTGGCACGAGGCGGCCACGAGGCTGATGACCAGGCCCATGCCCAAAAGGGCGGCCATCGTGCCCGAGCCTGGATGGGCCATGTGGGCGCGCGCGGAGGCCCGGATCAGGCCATCATGCCCGACGACGCCGTGCCAGGCATGGACTATCGCGTTGCGTATGGGCTGGAACATCCTGCTCCCCGCCTGCGGCGATCGGTGGCGATCGTTCATCGATCCGCCCAAGCGTAGTAGGCTCCCCCACGCGGGGGCGTGTGAGGTGGTTGTCCGGGGAGTGCTTGTAAGGGCTACCATCCGAGTGCCATGCCAAGCAGCGGCGCGATCCAGCCAGTAGCGACAGGCGCCCGGCCCAGCGCCCGGGCCGTGCTCGCGCTCACGCTCGTGCCTGATCTGGGGCCCCGCCGCATCCGCCGCTTGGTCTCGATCATGGGCGGGCCCGAGGCCGCGCTGGAGGCGTCCATCGCCGACCTGGGGTCGATCCCCTCGGTGGGCGAATCGCTCGCGCGGAAGCTGGCCCGGGGCCTGGCCCAAGCCCGAAAGGACGTGGACGAGCGGCTCGAGCACGCCCACGCGTCGGGCGTCCAACTCGTGCCCTTCGATGATCCCGAGTATCCGCCCCAACTCGCCGGCGACGAGCACGCGCCGGCGATGCTGTATGTTCGTGGGTCGGTCCCAGCGCTCGCGCTCGACGGCGTCGGGCTTGTCGGGGCACGCCAATGCTCGGCGTATGGCATCGATCAGGCGGGGCGTTTTGCGGGGCTTTTGGCCCAGGCGGGCTGGTCCATCGTTTCGGGTGGGGCACGGGGCATCGACACGGCCGCCCATCACGCGGCCCTGCGTGTTGGTGGCGCGACCGTGGCCGTGCTGGGGTGCGGGCTCGACCACTGCTACCCGGCCGAAAACGCCGTCCTGTTCGACAAGATCGTTGCTGGCGGTGGGGCAATCGTCTCCGAACTGCCCATGAGCTGCCGGCCCGAGGCCAAGAACTTCCCCGCCCGCAACCGCATCATCGCGGGCCTCGCGCACGGCGTCGTGGTGGTCGAGGCCGGCGAGCGGAGCGGGGCGCTCATCACCGCCCGCTTGGCCGGCGAGATGGGGCGTGAGGTCTTCGCCATTCCGGGCCGGGTCGACGTGGAGAGCAGCCGGGGCTGCCACGCCCTGATCCGCGACGGCGTGACCCTGGTGGTTTCGCCCGCCGACGTGGAGGAAGCCCTCGAACCCCGCCGGGGCAGGCCCGCTCCATCGTTCGGCCTGTTCGAGGTTTCTTCGCAACTCCCTTATACCGGGGAGGGAACCGGGGGCGATCGTATGCCGAACAGCTTAGAGGATCGTGTGCTCGAAGCCCTCGGGGAGGCGTTGACCCTCGACCAGTTGTGCGAGAAGGTGGCGTTGCCTCCCGAGCAGGTGCGAGCGACGGTGACGCTGCTGGAAATCCGGCGGAAAATCCGTCGCGAGGGGCTGAGGCTTGTTCGGAATCGATAAGGGAATATCCTCTCGGCTTTGGGATGGAAACTGGCATCCATTTCGGGTTGATATCAGGAATATGGACTGCTACAGTAAGCCGAACAAATATCCAAAAAAATATCGAACATCCGACCGTACCCATCCGATGATCAAGGCATGATCGCATACCAGACCCAACCCGAATCTGCCGCACGCAAGGCCGGACAGAAGGCCGAGCCCTGGGAAGGTCCGGAGTTGGTTGTGCTAGGTCCGGGCGGAGACTTCGAGCAAGGCATGTCTCGCCGCCATCCTGCCCAGATTGGGTCGAGCGACCATGTGGCAGGCCAGGGATGGGGGGACACCCTGGCCGAACTGGCGGGCCTCTCGCTCGCCGCGCTCCGCTTGCGATGGTTGGCCGAGTGGCTCGGGGTTCAGCAATCTGTATACAGGATTCGGAAAACAGGATTCTCAACGAATACAGCCCGGGCGTCGCTCGGGTCTCTGGAGGGGGCAATGCCGACCGGAGGGGTCGGCAGACGCCCGGAGAGCACACACATTCCGTCCTTGGTCTCGGCGCGGATTCGCGTCGGAGCCTGGGGCATGGCGCCCACCACGCTGGTTGATGGACTGGTTCCAAGGACCATCGTGCGGCGCGTGAACGAGGAAGGCACCCATGAATCTCACGCCCAAGCAACTGCGCATTCTCCGGCTCATCCGCGACTGGCGGATCCGCCGCGGCTATTCGCCAACGATGCAGGAACTCGCCGACGAAATCGGCGTCAGCAAGGTGACCGTGTTCGAGCACGTCGAGGCCCTTATCAAGAAGGGTGCCCTCGTGCGCGAGCCCAACAGGGCACGCTCTTTGTCGATCGCTGACGGCATCTCGGTGCCCGACGAGTCGCGCCCGCTCCGCTACCCCCTGGTGGGCAAGATCGCCGCGGGCTACCCCATCGAGAAGGTGGCCGACACCGACGAGATCGACCTCCAGCAACTTGTGGGCAACACGTCGGATTCCACCCGCTCCATGTTCGCCCTCAAGGTCGACGGCGACTCGATGCGCGACGAGGGCATCCTCGACGGGGATTATGTGCTCATCGAGCGCAGCCCAACGGCCCATAACGGCGACCGCGTGGTGGCCCTGCTGCCCGACGGCGCGACGACCCTCAAAACCTTCTACCGCGAGTCGGACCACATCCGCTTGCAGCCGGCCAACCCGGACTTCGAGCCCATCCGCGTCAAGCACTGCGAGGTGCAGGGCGTGGTGCGCGGGGTTATCCGCAAGTATTGATTCCGCCGTTCAGGCTTCCAGCGTGGGCCAGATGGCGCGCGCCAGTTCCAGGTCTTCAGGCCGCGTGATCTTGAGATTGCGTGGGTCGCCGGCCACGAGCAGCACCGGTTCGCGCAGACGCTCCACGAGTTGGGCGTCGTCGGTGCTGGTCAGGTTCTCCTGTGCATAGGCGCGGGTGATGAGGTCGAGGCGGAAGCCCTGGGGTGTCTGGCAGGCGAACAGGCCGCAGCGGTCGGTGGTCTGTTGGACGTGATGCGTCGCAGCGCCGAGATCGGGAGCGTTGGGTGTTGGCACGGCACGCTTCAGTGTGTCGGCCACCGGCACGGCTGGCACGACGGCAGCGTGGCGCGTCAGTGCATCGATGACGCGGCGCACGACCGCCGGTGGCGTGCAGGGGCGGGCGGCATCGTGGACCAGCACGGCGTCGATATCACGGGTGGTGGCGATCAGGTGATCGAGGCCCGCTTTGACCGTCTCGAATCGTTCCGTCATGCCGCCGGGGCAGATGGTGGCACCCAGCGCTCGCAGGGCGTCCCCATGCCTCGCGTGGAAGGCGGCCAGAGCGTCGGTGTCGGCCGGGCCGGCGACGATGGTGGCGACCACCTCGGGCTGGCTGGCGAGGGCTACGACCGAGCGGATGAGGACGGGCTTGCCGCGCAGGTTGGCGTCGAGTTTACCACCTATTGATGTGCCAAAGCGGGTTCCCGAACCGGCGGCGCAGATGATGGCGGCGATGCGGAGCGGGTTGGGTTCTTGGGCCGGCATCGGGCCAGTGTATGGAGTGATGCACGGGAATAGGCGATGTGGGTGGTAGGGTTCGTTTCTCTGGGTGCCGCCCGGCAACGGGTGACGCTCTATACTCCGTGCCCCGTGCGTGAAGCCCGGGGCGACATTTTGGGGCCGATATGGATTCGATCGGACGTGTAAGGCATGGTGTGGCGCGTCGAGAGGTGTGTTCTCCTCGTAACCGGCACACAAAACCAACAACTGCCGAACCGCAGTACGCTCTGGCTGCTTAACCCAGCCCGTCCCCTTCCCGACGCCCGATAGGGAAAGGGGGCGACGACATCGGGCTGGTCAACGCGTGGCGCTTCCGGGCGTGTTGGCGAGGAGGTTCACCGGTGGCTGGGCCGAAGGTGAGGGCGTCGGCGCCCGCGCACAGGCCGAGATCAAATCGTCGACTACACGCGTAGAGGCGCCATGGCTGCCGTTCCGACACGGGGGTTCGATTCCCCCCGGCTCCACTTCCCGTTCGTGATTCGCAACCCTTTCGAGTGTGTTCGTTGTTGGTGCGTGATGCGAGCCGATGTGACCTCGACTCCATCGTGGAGATGGATGCCTTGTCTATTCCGGGTTTGGATCGCCACACACGCGTGCTTTTGGCGATCGATGCGGGTGAGTGCATGGTCGCATCTGGCAACAATGGCGTGCTCGGATACGCCATCGCCGACAACGGGCCGGGCATCCCCGCCGAACTGCTGCCGAGCCTTCTTGAACCGTTCGCAAGTTCGCGGCTTGACGCCAAGGGAACGGGCCTGGGCCTGGCCGTCGCCGACGGCATCGTCCGCGAGCATGGCGGCGTGCTGATCGCTAGAAATCGTGGAGGCGGTGGGGCCGTGTTCGAGGTGCTGCTGCCGGCGTTTGAGAGCGCGGGGGCCATGCCTCGGCCGAGCCCTTGACGCAAGGGCCTTTGGCATCAGGTTCTCGCGTTCCCCGCCCAGAAGGGGCGTAGGCATGTAGCCACGGGTGGAGCGGCGCGCATGTGCAGCGTGCCGACGCGCAACCCGTGGACGGGAAACTTTCCCATTTTTTTCCTCTGCCCTGACTGGGTAGCGGCGGATGCACGCGCGTTCCACGGGTTGCGCCCGGCGGCTGCGCCTTGGGGCTCCACCCGTGGCTACAACCCGGCGCCCCTCCGGGGCGAGAGATTCGCAATGAGGATCCAGACCGCCGAACAACTACTGAGCCGAGAGGGACGTGTGAGGCTCGATGCAAAAGGCCCG